>NZ_RAWC01000098.1:0-30672 GCF_003611685.1 Corallococcus sp. CA049B
GAGCCCGCCCCGCGGCTCCGGGAGCCCGTCCGGGGGCACCCGCGCCCCGCGAGGGCCTGCGCACCACCGCGCCGGATCCGTCGCGTTCGCCAGCGCTCCGGGCTCCCAAGGCCCTGCGGGGAGCCCCTCCCGAGGGAGAGTCCGCGGACGCGGGCGCCAGGCGCGACTTCATGGCCGAGCGCGCGGCCCGTCGCGCGGGTGCGGCCTCCAGCCGTGACGCGGGCCCGGGCGCGCCCCCCGCCGGACGTCCGCGTCCGGCGCCCGGGGAGGAGCGGGGCTCGTCGGTGGGGCCCGCGCCCCGCGCTTCCATGGCCCCGCGGGAAGGGGACGCGAACGGCTCCCAGATGCGCCGCATGCCGGTGGAGCGCGAGCGCGGGCCCGCGCCCCGTGCCTCCATGGGGGCGCCGCCGGAGGGTGAGGCGGGCGGTTCGCAGATCCGCCGGATGCCGGTGGAGCGCGAGCGTGCGCCCGCGCCCCGCGCGTCCATGGTGGCCCCGGAAGGGGATGCGAACGGCTCCCAGATGCGCCGCATGCCGGTGGACCGGGGCTCGTCGGTGGGGCCCGCGCCCCGCGCGTCCACCGGCGCTGTTCCCGGCCGCCGTGAGCCGGAGGGACCCCGGCCCGCGCGTCCCGTCCGGCAGGATCCAGACGGCGCCCGCATTGGCCCGCCGCCCTCGCGCCTGGGCGCACGCGGTGCGTCACGCCCGCCGGAGCCGGACGCGCCGGAAGGCCGCTCCGTCCGGGCCGAGCGCCCCGCGCGGCCTCCCGCCGACGCGGAGGAGCGCGCCCCCAGGCGCCCGGACCCGTCCGGGGAAGCCGCCGACGGAGCCCGCGTGCTGCGCTCGCGCACGGGCAGCCGTCCCGCGGTGCGTCCCGCTCCGGGGGGCGAGCCGGAGCGTCCCCCGCGCGTGCTCTCCAGCCAGGCATCCTCGTCCCGGTCCTCGGAGGGAACGCAGGTGGGCCGCCGGCGCCCCGCTCCCACCGACCGGCCGGGCCCGGATGACGCGGGCGGTCCGGGAGGGCGTGGACCGCGCGGCGGAACGCGCTAGCATCCGATCCTCAAGGAGCGGCCCATGGCGATCGGCAAGGTAATCAAGGGGGACGGGTTGGCGGAGTCGGTGGTCGTCGCCACGTCCGAGCGACCGGCGCTGCGTCCGCCGCGCGCGGGCGTGATGAACGCCGAGGTCTTCGAGGCGCGCCAGGGCGCGCAGGGCATCATCGAGGAGGCCCAGCGCGAGCGTGAGCGCATCCTCGCCGAGGCCCAGCGCGAGAAGGAGGAGCTCTTCGCCAAGGCGAAGGACCTGGGCCGTCAGGAGGGCATTGCCCAGGCCACGGAGCTGCTCCTGCGCGCGAAGATTCAGGCCGGGGAGATGCTCAACTCCCAGGAGCAGGACATCATCGCGCTGGCGCTGAAGATGGCGGAGAAGATCCTCGGCCGCGACCTGGAGCGCGAGCCGGAGCTGCTGGTGGACATGTGCGCCGCGGCCATCGACAACCTCCGCAACGCGCGCGCCATGGTCCTGCGCGTGCACCCGAAGACGGCCACGGTGCTGCGCGCCAAGCGCCCGGCGCTGATGGAGCTCATCGGCCGCACGGTGGACCTGGCCATCAAGGAGGACCCGGAGGTCGCTCCCGTGGGCTGCATCGTCCAGACGGAGTTCGGCACCGTGGACGCGCAGCTGCCCACGCAGCTGGAGATGCTCCAGAACCTCCTGCAGCCGGACACGGCGCGCAAGAGCGGCCCTCCCTGAGCCTGCTGGCCCCCGCCGCGCCCTAGAGCCTCCAGGAATCCGCCATGGCCATCGACCTTTCGCGCTACTACGACCTCATCAAGGAAGCCTCCCTCGTCCGGGTGCGCGGCCGCGTCACGGAGCTGACGGGCCTCGTCATCAAGGCGAGCGTGCCCAACGTGCGCATCGGCGAGCTGGTGTTCGTCAAGAACCGCCAGCGCGGCCTGATGAAGTCGGAGGTCGTGGGCTTCGTGGGCGACGAAGTCATGCTCATGCCCCTGGGCGAGCTGTACGGCATCGGTCCGGACAGCGAGTGCATCCCCACGGGGCGTCCCCTCACCATCAAGTGCGGCGACGGGCTCCTGGGCCGCGTGCTCAACGGCATCGGCGAGCCCATGGACGGCATGCCCCTGGAGGGGGAGAACCTGGTCGACTGGCCCGTGGACCGCGACTGCCCGGACCCCTTCACCCGCCAGCGCATCGAGCGGCCGCTGCCCCTGGGCGTGCGCTGCATCGACGGGCTGCTCACCGTGGGCGAGGGCCAGCGCGTGGGCCTCTTCGCGGGCTCCGGCGTCGGCAAGTCCACGCTGATGGGTCAGATTGCCCGCAACACGCAAGCCGACCTCAGCGTCGTGGCGCTCATCGGCGAGCGTGGCCGCGAGGTCCGCGAGTTCATTGAAGACGCCATGGGCGAGGAGGGCATGAAGCGCGCCGTGCTGGTGTGCGCCACGTCCGACCAGCCCGCCCTCGTGCGTCTGCGCGCCGCGTACGTCGCCACGGCCATCGCGGAGTACTTCCGTGAGCGCGGCGGCAACGTGCTGTTCATGCTCGACACGGTGACGCGTCTGGCGCGCTCCCAGCGCGACATCGGCCTCGCCATCGGTGAGCCCCCGGCGCGTCAGGGCTACCCGCCCAGCGTCTTCTCCATGCTGCCGCGCATCCTGGAGCGCACGGGCAACTCGGCGAAGGGCAAGTGCACCGCCATCTACACCTGCCTCGTGGCCGGCGGTGACATGGAAGATCCCATCGCGGACGAGGTCCGCGGTATTCTGGACGGCCACTTCATCCTCAACCGTGAGCTGGGCGCGCGAAACCAGTGGCCGGCCATGGACGTCCTCCAGAGCCTCAGCCGTGTGATGAGCGGCATCGTCAGCAAGGAGCACAAGAAGGCCGCCGGCAAGCTGCGCGAGACGCTCGCCACCTACGAGAAGCAGCGCGACCTCATCCTGCTGGGCGCCTACCAGGCCGGCGCGGACCCCAGGACGGACTACGCCATCGAGAAGTACGACGCCATCATCGACTTCCTCAAGCAGGACACCCACTCCAACTCTCCGTACGAGGAGACCGTGGAGCAGCTCATCAACCTGTTCGCGGACTGACGCGGGCCGCCTTCCGGCCGGCCTGCATGGACGGGGCGGTTTTTGGGTAGGATGTCCGCACCATGCCCCCGTACCGGTTGCAGTCGTTGCTGGACATGCGTGAGAAGGCGAAGGAGGAGGCCGAGCAGGCCTTCTCCGACGCCGTCAAGGCGCTGGCGAAGGAAGAGCAGGAACAGCAGCGCCTGGAGGCGGAGCTGGAGCGCCGCCGCAAGGAGCGCAAGGCCAAGGTCCAGGAGTACTTCCAGCAGATCATGGCCAAGGGCGCCGGCATCAACGGCATGAACATGATGGGCCGCTTCGAGGAGCGCCTGAAGGACGACGAAGCCCAGGTCGCCCTCCAGATCGAGCACCAGAAGGAGGTCGTCCGGACGGCGGGCCGCCTGGTGGAGCAGCGCCGCATGCTGATGGCGGAGGCGGCCAAGGAGCTCAAGGCCATCGAGAAGAACAAGGAGAAGTTCGTCAAGCAGGTGAAAAAGGAGCGCCAGGACCGGGAGGAGCTGCAGCAGGAGGAGATCGGCAGCGCCTTGTTCCTGGCCCGCCAGCGCAAGTAACCTCCCGCCGCCTTCCGCCGAGTCTGGAGAGACGCCATGAGCCGAGTTGATGATGATCGCGATGCCGCGCGCTTGGCCGAGCGGATGATCCAGGAGCGCAAGCTCGCGGAGGCGAAGACCCAGAAGCGCCTGCAGGGCGAGTCCGTCTTCTCCAAGCTGGTCCAGCAGGGCCAGGCCGAACAGGCCCAGCCGAAGCAGGCGCAGGAGCTGAAGCAGCCCCTGGGCAAGCAGATCCTGGCGCGCCTGGCGCAGGGGCAGGGCAAGACCTTCGACGAGAAGCTGGCCCAGAAGGAGACCGCCTTCGCGAAGCCCGGGGAGTCCGCCCAGGGCGCCCAGCAGTCCCAGCGCAACAGCGAGTCGCAGCAGCTGTCCAAGGGCGGCGAGGCCCGCAAGTCGGAGGTCGTGGAGGAGAAGCGCTCCACGGACGTCCGCGAAGGCGACATGAACAAGGCCGAGGGTCAGGCCAGCCGGCTGAGCCAGGAGAAGGGCGAGCTGAAGATCGACGTCAACGCCGGCGGCGGCAAGGGCGCGGGCGGCGGGTCCAGCAAGGAGAAGGACGACAAGGGCGCGCAGATGGCCGGCGCGGGCTTCCGCTTCAACCCCGCGCTGATGGCGCCGGTGCCGGTGGCCAAGCCCAAGGACACCGCGGGCTCCGAGCGGCTGCGCGCCATGGCGAACGAGATCGCCCAGAAGATCGTCGAGCGCGTGCGCGTGGGCACCAACGCCGCGGGCAACGCGGAGTTCCAGATCGAGCTGCGCGGCGATGTGCTCAACGGCCTGTCCATCAAGGTCAGCGCGAAGAACGGGAAGATCTCCGCCGTCTTCAGCGGCAACGACCGCGACACCCTGAAGATGCTCGAAGAGCAGAGCGACGGCCTGCGCAGCGCCCTGGGCGGCCGGGGACTCGCGCTTGAAAATCTGAGGTTCGAGGCGAAGACATGAGCCTGGAGCCGGACGACGAGCCCGGAGTCTTCGAGCGCACCATGTTGGTCGACACCCGGAAGCTGGGACCGCCCCCGAAGCCCGCGCAGGCCCCGGCTCCCGCGCCCGCCCCGGCTCCGGTTTCGCCGTGGCGGCCGTTCGCGTTCACGAACCTGGAGAAGGTGTCGCGCACGCAGGGCCAGCTGGCGGAGCGGCTGCGGTGGCTGACGCCGAACGCGGGCACGCTGGAGACGGTCTGCGCGCGCCTCAAGGCGCTCTTCGACGTGGACGTGCGCCTGTCGGTGGAGTCCGCCCAGGCGCGCCCCATGACGGAGCTGCGCCGCTTCCTGGGCGACCCGTCCTTCCTGGCGGTGCTGGCCCCCGGCGCGCTCAAGGGCCGGGCCATCCTCGAAGTCGAGCTGTCGCTGGCGCACTCGGCGGTGGACCTGCTCCTGGGCGGCGCCGGTGAGACGGTGGGCCTGCGCCCCCTGACGGACATCGAGGAGGGCGTGATGGGCTACGTCGTCCTGGAGGCCCTGAAGGAACTGGTGCCCGGACTGCAGCCGGGCGTTCCCCGGCCCCGGCTGGACGGCGTGGCGCGCGGCGTGGATGAAGTCTCCGCCCGCCTGGGCGAGGACGGCCCGATGCTGGCGGTGCACCTGAACGCGGTGCTGGGCTCGCACCGCGGCATCGTGCGGCTGGTGGTGCCTTCGGCGGTGCTGGAGGCGGCGGAACCCGCGGTGGAGAGCGCCCAGCGGCGCGAGCACCGCCGTCAGGACATGAAGGCGAACGGCCGGCGCCTGTCCGCGCTGCGCGACTGGCTGCGCGCGGAGATTGGCGTGGCGGAGCTGTCCGCCCAGGACCTGGCGTCCCTTCGCGTCAAGGACGTGCTGCTCCTGGACATGCTGTCGGCGCGGCCGGACCGGGGCGAGCCCGGCACGGCGCAGCTGCGGCTGGGCCTGGGGCGCACCGGCCACTTCCTGGCGGACGTGGCCGTGGAGAACGGCCGCTACCGGGCGCGCATCACGGACATCATCCCCGGTGAGCCGGGCAACCCGCAGGGTGGGGAGTCCGGGGGCGGGTCGGAAGAGAACGAGGACTTCACCAACCCGGAGCTGGGCGTTCCTCCGGAACTCGAAGGGGCGGCATTGGACGACAAGGACGGAAGCGATCTGCTCAGCGACCTGCCCCTGCAGGTGGCGGTGGAGCTGGCGCGCGTGCCCATCACGGCCGAACAGGTGGTGGGCCTGCGCACAGGCCAGGTCATCGACCTGCGTCGTGGGGCGGGTGAGCCCGTGGACCTGTCGGTGAACGGCAAGGTGGTGGCCCGGGGCGAGCTCGTGGAGCTGGAGGGACAGCTCGGGGTGCGCATCATCCACCTGAGCTGAAGCGTTTGCGCCCGTGCGTCACAAGGCAGGCGGGCAGGGGGGCGTGCACGTGCCCGGGCCCGTGGCGGTCCTGACTCGGGTGCACTAGGCTCGCGCCCATCCATGGCGGTCCTCGGTCTCTCCTCCTCGCGCCTGTTGCTCGGCGCCGCGCTGCTCTTCGCGTCGCCCGCCGTCCTGGCGCAGGCGCCCGCGGCCTCCACGCCTGACGCCTCCGTGGCCGCACCGGCCCCAGAGGCCCCCGAGTCTCCGGCCCCCGCGAAGGACGCGGCGGCCGTACAGGCTCCGGTACAGGCTCCGGCGGTGACGGATGACAGCGCGGACCGCGCGAAGCGCCACGCGGACGAACTGGACCGCGAGCTGGGCGTCCCCGGGTCCGAAGGTGGAGAAGAGCAGGAGAGCCTGGGCTGGGTGGTGGTGCGCACGGTGGCGCTCCTGGGCGCGGTGCTCGCGGCCATCTACCTCACGCTCAACGTGGGCCTGCGCCGGCTGATGGGCCTGCAGGGCGTGCCCGTGGGCAAGGCGTCGGTCGTGTCGGTGATGGAGCGCATCCCGTTGGATCAACGCCGCACGCTCTTCGTCCTGAAGGCCGCGGACGAGTACCTGCTGGTGGGTGGCGGCGAGGGTGGCGTGCAACTGGTTTCGAAGCTGGATCGCGACGCCGTGGAGCGCATCCGCGCCGCGCGTCCGCCGTCGTCGCCCGTGTCCCTGAGTCCTTTCCTCCAGAAGCTCCTCTCCCGCCGGACCGGTGGCACCACGCCGCCGCCGGGCGTCTGAAGGCCGTCACGTGAACCGTTCGTCTCCCGCTCGCCCGCTGCTGTTCCGCGCTCCGCCCTGGCTCTTCGCGGCCCTCGTGTCGCTGCATCCCTTCGTCGCGTCCGCGGCGAAGAAGGGCGGCGACTCGGCGCCGGATGCAATGGTCAAGGAGGCGGTGAGCTCCGACACCTTCACCTCCCGTCCGCTCATTCTCATCCTCGCGCTCGCGGCCATGTCCCTGGTCCCGTTCGCGCTGATGATGGTGACCAGCTTCGTGAAGATTTCGGTGGTGCTCTCCATCGTCCGCTCGGCGCTGGGCACCCAGCAGATTCCCCCCACCCAGGTCATCACCGGCCTGGCCATCATCCTCACCGTCTACATCATGGCCCCCGTGGGCCAGGAGATGTACCGGGCGGGCGGCATCGACATCTGGTCCCGGGGGACGTCCGTCTTCTCCTCGGAGACGGTGGGCACGATGTTGGGGGCCGCGGACAAGTCCAAGGAGCCCCTGCGCGATTTCCTGATGAAGAAGGTCACCAACAAGGACCGCACGCTCTTCTACAGCCTGGCGAAGAAGATGCGGAAGGAGGAGGACCGCAAGGACATTGGCCCGAACGACTTCATGGTCATCGTCCCGGCCTTCGTCGTGTCCGAATTGAAGGAGGCCTTCCAGATCGGCTTCCTCTTGTTCGTGCCCTTCATCGTCATCGACATGGTGGTCGCCAACATCCTCCTGGCGCTGGGCATGCACATGCTGTCGCCCACGACCATCTCCATGCCCTTCAAGCTCTTGTTGTTCGTGCTCGTGGACGGCTGGTACCTCATCGCCAAGGGCCTGGTCATCGGCTACCTGTAAGGAGCCCCGTACTCCCATGAATCAGCTCACGTTCATCACCCAGGAGGCGCTGTTCCTGGTGCTCGTGGTCTCCGCGCCGCCGGTGCTCATGAGCCTCCTGGTGGGCTTCCTCATCTCGCTGTTCCAGGCCACCACGCAGATTCAAGAGCAGACGCTCACGTTCGCGCCCAAGGTCGTCCTCGTCTTCGGCGTGCTGGCCATGACGGGCCCGTGGATTGGCGGTCAGCTCCTGCGCTTCACCTTCCACGTCTTCGACCGCTTTCCGGCGCTCATCGGCAGATGAACATCGGCGAAGTCATGTCCGAGCTGGGCACTCGGGTGAACCTGTCGGTCACCATCTTCACGATGGCGCTCATCATGTGCCGCGTGATGCCCATCCTCATCTTCAGCCCGTTCCTGGGCGGCGAGGTCGTCCCCTCGGAGATGAAGCTGGGCCTGGGCCTGCTGGTGTCCCTGGTGCTCTTCCCGTCCGTCGCGGACCGGATGGACAGGATTCCCATCAGCGCGCTCCCGTACATCGGGCTCCTGCTCAAGGAGATCTTCATCGGCGTGGCGCTGTCGTACATCGTCAACATGGTGTTCGACGCGGCCCGCGTGGCGGGCACCCTGATGGACACCATGTCGGGCAGCAACAACGCCCAGCTCTACGTGCCGCAGCTGGGCACGCAGGTGTCGCTCTTCTCCAGCCTCAAGGTGCAGCTGTGCGTGGTGCTGTTCCTGTCGCTGGACGGGCACCACATCATCATCAAGGCGCTCGCGGAGAGCCTCGCCATCGTGCCGCTGGAGGGCTTCCCGCGCTTCAGCCGAGGCGTGTGGCCCTTCTTCGACCTGATGATCCGCTCCTTCGCGGACCTCTTGAAGATCAGCCTGGCGCTGGCGGGCCCCGGCATGGTGGCCGCCTTCGTCACCGACCTGGCCCTGGGCTCCATCAACCGCGTGGCGCCGCAGATCCAGGTGTTCTTCATCTCCATGTCGCTCAAGCCGCTGGTGGGCGTGTTGATCATGTTCATCGCCATCCATGTCGTGATTGGCCGCATGCAGCAGGAGCTGGCCAACATGCTCCGCATGTTCCAGCACGCCATCCAACTGCTGGCCTGAGCGGCCCCAAGCCTCCGGGATTCCTCCATGTCGGACGAGAGTGGCGACAAAACAGAAGAACCGTCGCAGAAGAAGCTCGACGACTCGCGCAAGAAGGGTCAGACCTGGAAGAGCAAGGACCTGACGGGCGTGGCCGTGCTCATGGCCGGCCTGGGCATCGTCAAGGGCACCTGGGACACCGTGGAGAGGGAGATCGCCACGCTGTTCCGCTTCAGCTTCGACGCCATCGCCCACTCGGATGACCTGGCCCTGGCGACGTCACAGCTGATGGTGATGGGCCTGCGCACGATGCTGCTCCTGACGGTGCCGGTGGTGGCCGGCGCGGCGGTGCTGGGCGGGCTGATGGACTTCCTCCAGGTGGGGTCGCTCTTCACCATCGACCCGCTCATCCCGAAGTTCGACAAGCTCAACCCCATCGCGGGGTTGAAGAACATGTTCACGAAGAAGGCCTTCGTGGAGCTCTTGAAGAACCTCATCAAGATCACCGTCGCCGCCTTCGTCGTCTACGGCGTGGTGCGCGACTCCATGCCCCTGGTCATCGAAACGGTGCGGCAGGACACGCACGGCATCATGGCCATCCTGGGGGAGATCATCTCCCGGGTGGCCGTGCGCATCCTGATGCTCTTCGTCGTCTTCGGCGTGTTCGACGTGTGGTGGCAGCGCAAGTCGTACATGAAGGACATGATGATGACGAAGGAGGAGGTGAAGAAGGAGTACAAGCAGAGCGAAGGCGACCCGCACCACAAGGCCAAGCGCAAGGAGCTCCACCACGAGATCATGGAGGGAGCCCAGATGGAGGCGGTGAAGGACGCGAGCGTCATCGTCACCAACCCGGACCACGTCGCCGTGGCGCTGCAGTACGATCAGAACAAGGACGGGGCGCCGCGGGTGCTGGTGAAGGGCATGGACGCCAAGGCGGAGCGCATCAAGGCGCTGGCGCGCGAGGCGGACGTCCCCCTGCTGCGCAACGTCCCGCTGGCGCACGCGCTCCTGCGCGTGGAGGTGGGCGAGGAAGTCCCGGAGGAGCTCTACGACGCGGTCGCCGAGGTGCTGAACTTCGTCTACGGGCTCAAGCAGCAGCAGAACGCGGCGCCGCCAGCGCGCGCCTGAGGAAGGAGAGGCCATGGCCAGCGACGAAGAGGCGGACATCGCCATCGCCATCAAGTACGACAACAAGGCGGACGGCGCGCCTCGCGTGGTGGCGAAGGGGATGCGCCTCAAGGCGGAGAAGATCCGGGAGATCGCCAAGCAGTACGGCATCCCGGTGATGCGCAACGTGTCCCTGGCCCACGCCCTGTACCGGGTGGACGTGGGGCAGGAGGTCCCCGAAGAGCTCTACGACGCGGTCGCCGAGGTGCTGAACTTCGTCTACGCGCTGCAGCGGGAGCAGGCGGGCGGACGCTGAAGGGGGCTGGACGCGGGACCCCCACCTGTAATGAAGTCGGCCCACCATGGCCAGAATCAACAATCAACCCCCCAGCACCGCGCTTTGGCCCTGGGGAGGTCCCCGCAGCGTCCGCGAGCGGCTGGTGGACCCGTCCCAGCTGGACCGGGCGAAGAAGCTGCGCAAGGCGGGCAACATCAAGAACCCGTCGCTGCCCTCCGCGGCGCTCCTGGACTTCATCGGTCCGGCGCACTCGTCGGAAGAGCTCCGGTTGCCCCTGCCTCCCCACCCGGGCGGTCACGACGCGGACCTGGAGGGCTTCAGTGACCGGCCGCACCTGGCCAGCGTCGCCGGCCGGGGGGATGACGGGCAGCGCCGCATGCTGGAGCGCGGCCTGTCCAAGGTGAACGCGCCCCCGGAGCGCCTGGAGCGCCTCAAGGCCCTGTTGCAGCGCGAGTCCGCGATGCTGGGCCTGGTGGATCAGGTGAGCGCGGAGTCGCAGGAGATCATCCGCCGCATGTGGGAAGAGCAGAAGGACGAGGGCTACTGACCCATGGCGGCGCTGGACCCGGAAGATCCGCAGGACGAGGCGAAGCTCACCGCGCTCCTGCAGCGCTGGGCGGAAGGGAAGGCCACGCTCCGCGAGGTGCGCGGCTATTCCAACGACGAGCTGTACGCCATCGCCAAGACGGCCTACTTCTTCTTCTACCAGGGCCGCCTGGCGGAGGCGCGCACGCTCTTCCAGGGCCTCTACGCCATCAACCCCACGGACGTGTACTTCGCCAAGGCGCTCGGGGTGGTGGAGATGGCCGCGGGCAACGGGCAGGGCGCGCTCGCCGCCTTCGACGTGGCCGCCAAGCTGGCCCCCCAGGACGCCTCCGTCTACGTGGGCCGCGCGGAGGTGAAGCTGGCCCTGGGCCAGAAGCCCCAGGCGCTGGAGGATCTGCGCCGCGCCGCGGCGATGCCTCCCGCCGACGACCCGGTGGTGCGCAAGGCCGCCGCGATGATCACCGCCCTCACCCGGCGCTGATCCACGGCCCGCCCCGGCCACCGGCTGGGTTTCACGTGATTTCCGTGGTTCATTAGGACTTTCGGGAGGGGGCGGGCTATCTGCTAGGCTGCTCCCAGACCCCTGCCTTCCCTTCCACATCCGGAGGATCATTCCATGTCGAACAAGAAGTCGACGGTTCCCGCTGAGATGCCGCCTGAGGCTCCCGCCGAACTCCACGCGAAGCGCGACAGCCTGCTGCCCGAACTGGAGAAGGCCGCCAAGGATGCGAAGGGCACCGAGCAGCAGGTGCTGCGCAACCTCATCAAGCTGATGTCCAACACCAAGTCCGGTGCGGCCATCGACTGGCAGACCTTCCAGGACGTGAAGGACTCCTTCACGCGCTACAGCAAGGACACCACCACGGGCAAGCCGCCGGACTGCCTCGAGGGCGCCCTGGAGTGGCTGTCGGCCTACCTGAACGCGCGCGGCTTCGGTGGCATGGAGGCGGCGGCCCCGGCCGCGGCGGGCAAGCCGGCGGCGCAGGCGGGCGGGCGGCCCACCGCGGGCGCCCAGGATGGCTTCGAGTCCAGCAACGCCAACCGGGCCGCGGCCCTGGGCGACGTGCCCCCGCCCCCGGGCGCGGTCAAGCCGGACGTGAAGGGCGAGCAGCAGCAGCTGGATTCCTTCAAGGCCTGGATGAAGAACCCCAGCCTGGGCAAGCTCAAGGGCTGATCCTGCCCCGCGCGCGCCCGGCCCCGGGCGCGCACGGAGGATCGCGGGGAGACGCAACCTTGCGGCTCCACCCGCGATAATCGTTTCAGAGGCAGTTTTCGCGGGTTTCCAAATCTCGGAGGACCTCCCCATGACCAAGATCAACGGCAGCGCTCCCAGCTCCGCTTCGCGTACCAGCCAGTCCAACTCCTCGAACACGGCCTGGCAGGGCCAGATGAACGAGAAGATGAAGGGCACCGGCCTGGACAAGTCCCGCAACGAGGCCCTGCAGAAGAAGGTCTCGTCCCACATGGAGGCGTTCGCGAAGAACCACTCCCCCGCGGAGACCGAGGCGGAGTTCAAGAAGACCTGGAACAAGGAGCTCGGCACGCAGATCTCCGACAAGATCAGCACCGACAACTTCCTCCGGCGCCTGACGAACCGCCGCAAGGAGCTGATGTCGGACCTCTGGGAGTAGTCCTCCCCCCGCTGTCGAAGATGTCATGACCCCGGCCGTCCGAGCCCGCGCAAGCGGAAGGCTCGGGCGGCCGAAGTCTTTGCGGGGCACGCCAGGCGCCCGCCGCCACGCTTCCCGGGGACCGCCCAGGGGCCTTCCCAGGGGCCTCCAGCGGGGACGCGCAGCCCGCAAAAGCAACCGGCTCCGCACCAGGCCCAGGGGGCCGGAGCAGAGCCGGAAGGTACAGCCAGCTGCGTCAACCAGCGACTAGCGCAGGTTGCCGATGGTGGCCATCGCGATCTCGTTCTTCTTCTTCATCATGTTGGAGATGAAGGAGACGGTCTCCTGGAGCTTCTGGAGGAGCAGCTGCGCCTCGGCGCGCTTGTACTCGGGGCTGCCCTTGTCCAGGCCGGACAGGGACTGCTGCTCGAGGGCGCTCAGGCCGCCCGAGGTGCTCAGGGCGCTGTTCAGGGAGTTGTTGGCGGCGGCGGTGATCGTCATGGCGATATCCTCCAGAAAGTCTGCAGTGGTTGGGCTGCGGTGCGGCTTACAAAAGGATTATCCGGGGTAGGGGCCAGGAGTTTCCTCCCGCCTATTTTCTCCTGATTTTTCCCCGGCGATCCAGAGGGGCCCAGGATCAGGAACGGCGGCCAGCCGGAGGCGCTCCAGGCAGGGCGGGGATGCGCAGCCCGCAAAAGCAACCGGCTCCGCACCGGGCCCAGGGGGCCGGAGCAGAGCCGGAGGGTACAGCCAGCTGCGTCAACCAGCGACTAGCGCAGGTTGCCGATGGTGGCCATCGCGATCTCGTTCTTCTTCTTCATCATGTTGGAGATGAAGGAGACGGTCTCCTGGAGCTTCTGGAGGAGCAGCTGCGCCTCGGCGCGCTTGTACTCGGGGCTGCCCTTGTCCAGGCCGGACAGGGACTGCTGCTCGAGGGCGCTCAGGCCGCCCGAGGTGCTCAGGGCGCTGTTCAGGGAGTTGTTGGCGGCGGCGGTAATCGTCATGGCGATATCCTCCAGAAAGTCTGCAGTGGTTGGGCTGCGGTGCGGCTTACAAAAGGATTATCCGGGGTGGGGCCCAGGAGTTTCCTGCTCCCATTTTCCGCCGTTTATTTTTTCCGGCGAGGCCCCGGACCGCGCACCCTCTTTGGTGGTTGTGCCGATAACAGTCTAAACTGCCGGCGCCCGGAGCCCGCCCCACGCGGCGGGTCCTCGCGCCTGTCCTCCTGCCTTCTGTAAGGGTGCTGCGCAGATGACGACTGATTCCAAGGCCTCTGTGTCGACCGACAACGCGAAGCCCCTGTCCGGACCGGAGATGCTCGAGCGGGCCACGGAGGGATTCAACCTCTTCCAGGACGGGAACTTCAGCGAGTCACTGGCCATCTTCGAGCAGCTCTCTGCGATGGACGCGAGCGAGGCCTACTTCCAGACCGCCCTGGGCGCCTGCCACCTGGCGCTGGAGGATCTGGACGCCGCCGTGGCGTGCTTCAACCGCGCCATCGAGCTGGACCCTACGGACATCACCCCCTTCGTCAACCGGGGCGAGGCGTTCCTGCGCCAGGGCCGGACGACGGAAGCGGCCCGCGACTTCCAGCATGCCGTGTCGCTGGACCCCGACGATCAGGACCCCTTGAGCCGTCGCGCGCGCATGCTGGCCGCCGCGGCCCTGGAGAGCTCGGACGAGGCTTCGGAATCCGAAGCCCCCGAGGACCGCTCGTAGGCTGTCTGCAGGCTCCCTCGCCGGACAGGTGAGGGAAGGCCCCCCCTTGGGCTCGGGGGCGCGCACGGATTAGGATGGCCCCGCCGATGGCCAACGCCGATCCGAACAGCTTCCTGAACAAGTACTCCGACATTGTCCTGGCGGTGGTCGTCGTGGCCATCGTCGCGATGATGATCGTCCCGCTGCCGACGATCATCCTGGACGTGTTGCTGACGCTGAACATCAGCATCTCGGTGGTACTGCTCCTCATCTCCCTCTACGTGCCCAGCGCGCTGTACCTGTCGTCGTTCCCGACGATCCTGCTGATCACGACGATGTTCCGCCTGTCGCTGACCATCTCCACCACGCGACTCATCCTGCTCACCGGCGACCCGGGCGAAGTGGTGGTGGCGTTCGGTAACTTCGTGGTGCAGGGCAACTTCGTCGTCGGCGCCATCCTCTTCCTCATCCTGGTGGTGGTGAACTTCATCGTCATCTCCAAGGGCTCGGAGCGCGTCGCGGAAGTGGCCGCGCGCTTCACCCTGGACGCCATGCCCGGCAAGCAGATGTCCATCGACGCGGACCTGCGCGCCGGCGTGATTGATCAGGATCAGATGAAGAAGAAGCGCCGCGACCTGGAGCGTGAGAGCCAGCTCTTCGGCGCCATGGACGGCGCGATGAAGTTCGTGAAGGGCGACGCCATCGCGTCCATCATCATCACGGTCATCAACATCGTGGGCGGCCTCATCATCGGCGTCACGCAGAAGGGCATGGCCGCCGGTGACGCCGCGCAGAAGTACACGCTGCTCACCATCGGTGACGGTCTGGTGGGCATGATCCCCGCCATCCTCATCTCCACCTGCGCCGGTATCCTGGTGACGCGCGTGGGCGGCGAGGAGGAGGGCGCGCACCTGGGCAAGGACGTGGGCACGCAGCTCACCGCCTTCCCGAAGGCCATCGCCATCGCGGCGGCCATGCTCGTGGGCCTGGGCCTCATCCCCGGCCTCCCCAAGATTCCCTTCTTCCTGCTGGGCGCGGGCGCGGGCTTCGGAGCCTGGACGATGATGCGCAAGCGCGACGAGGCGCTGGCCGCCGAGGAGGCAGGCCCCGCGATGGAGTCCAGCTTCGGCACGCCCGTGTCCGCCGAGCCTCCGCCCAAGGAGCAGCTCAACCCGGACTCGGAGCTGTTCATCCCCGTCGTCACGCCCATCGTGCTGGAGGTGTCCGACGCGCTGGTGCCCTTCGTGGACTCGCGGCAGGACGGCGGCAAGTTCCTCTTCGAGCTCATCCCGTTCATGCGCGA
Organism: Corallococcus sp. CA049B; assembly: GCF_003611685.1. Lineage (NCBI taxonomy): Bacteria > Pseudomonadati > Myxococcota > Myxococcia > Myxococcales > Myxococcaceae > Corallococcus > Corallococcus sp. CA049B. The sequence continues at coordinate 15,221 of NZ_RAWC01000098.1, forward strand.
CGGCCTCTTCGTGGAGCTGGGCGTGCGCTTCCCTGGCGTGCGCGCGCGCGGCAACGGCGGCCTGCCGCCCGGGGCCTACCAGATCCAGATCAACGAAGTGCCCGTCGTCACCGGCCAGGCCACCCTGGGCCACATCCTGGTGAACGACACGGTGGAGCGCCTCAAGCTGATGAACATCCCCGGCTTCGAGGCCATCAACCCCGCGACGCGCCAGCCGGCCGCGTGGGTGCCCGAGCATTTCCGGGAGACGCTCGAGTCCGCGGGCCTCACCACCTGGGACGTGCCCGGCTACATCATCCTGCACACCGCCGCCGTGCTCCGGAAGAACGCGCGCGAGTTCGTGGGCGTGCAGGAGACGCAGACGATGCTGGAGCAGCTGGAGAAGGCGTTCCCGGCCATCGTCAAGGAAGTCGTCCCGAAGATCGTCAACGTGCTGAAGCTGACGGACATCCTCGGGCGCCTGGTGGAGGAGGAGCTCTCCATCCGCGACCTGCGCGGCATCCTCCAGGCCCTGTCCGAGTACGGTCAGGTGGAGGCGGACAACGTCATGCTCACCGAGCATGTCCGCGCCTCGCTGCGCCGCTACATCTCCCACAAGTACGCGCGCGGCACCGGCACGCTGGTGGTGTACCTGCTCGACCCGAACATCGAGGAGGCCATCCGCAGCTCCATCAAGCGCACCTCGGCGGGCGCGCACCTGGCGCTGGAGCCGGAGATCGCCCAGGAGATCGTCGGCGCGGTGCGCTCGGAATGCGGCCACCTGCCGCCCAGCGCCCAGCGCCCCGTCATCCTCACGGCGATGGACATCCGCCGCTACGTGCGCAAGCTGCTGGAGTACGAGTTCAACCCCTCGTTCTCCATCCTCAGCTACCAGGAGCTGTCCCCGGACCTGAACATCCAGCCGGTGGCGCGCATCTCCTCCGGCCGGTAGCGGCGGAGCAGCGTGTGAAGGACCCGGGGCCTCCGCTTCCTTGAGCGGGGGCCCTGTCGTTTTCGCGGGGAGGAAGGGGAGGGCGGCGCCGTGGCGCCAGGGGCGCGGCTCAGGCGCCCGCGAGCACGGCGATCATCAGCACCAGGAAGCTCAGCCCCACCACGCCCATGACGATGAGCGGGACGAGCTTCTTCTTGTCCGCCAGCGCGGACACGGCCGCCGGTTCGGGCTCGGGCTCCGGCATGGGCAGCTCCTCGCCACCGTCGGGCTGCGGCTCCTCGGAGGAGGACGCGGAGCCATCCTCGGAGGCGGGCTGCTCCTCCGGCGGCGCCGGTTCGGGCTCGGGCTGCGGCTCCGGTTCGGGCTCCGGCGGGGGCGGCTCCTCGCGCTTGGGCGGAGAGGGTCGCGGCGGCGAGGGGGCCGGAACGACGGCGGAGCGCTCCGAGGAGAGGCTCACCGCGGGTTCGTCGGGGGGCTCGGCGGGGTCCACGTAGACGAAGCGGGTGGCGCCAATCTCCAGCTCGTCGCCGTCCTTGAGCGCCTTGCGGTTCACCCGCTTCTTGTTGACCTTGATGCCGTTGCGGCTGCCCAGGTCCTCCACGTGCGTGCCGGACCAGTCGCGGCGCACCTTGGCGTGTTTGCGGGAGACGAGGTCGTCCTTGAGGATGACGTCGGCTTCCTTCTCGTCGCGGCCGAAGACGTGCTCCTGGGCCTCGGAGATTTCGATGCGCTGGCCCTCGCGCGGGCCGTTCATGTAGCGCAGGAAGCGCTCCTCGCCGCCGGCGAGCCCGCGCATCGCGTCCTTCAAGATGCCGCGCGCGAGGAAGGACGTCTTGTCGCTGACGTCCGGCGCGATTTCGACGACCTTGTCGAAGCGGACGTCGTACTGCGCGATGGCGATGACGTCGCCGTTGCGCAGCAGTTCCTTCTCTCCCTTGGGGAGCGACTTGCCGTTGATCTTCGTGCCGTAGGCGCTGCCCAGGTCCTCCAGGAAGTAGAGGGTGCCCTCCTGGATGATGCGCGCGTGGTTGCGCGACACCGCCTGCTGCGGGAGCACCACCTGGCAGGTCTTGTCCCGCCCCAGGGTGATGACGGAGTCGTCGAGGACGACCTCTTTGCCCGAGGCGCCTCCGGCCTCGCTGCGCTGTGTGACGGTCAGACGGACGCTCATCGCGTGTGTCGCTACCCGAAGGGACGGCTAGAACGAGTCGTTGGCGAGGAATCTCTCACACGTCGTGTACTCGGTGGGGAATTCCTCGGAGGTTCCAAACTTCATGAAGTTCTTGCACGCCGTCTGAGCGCTCTTCTGCTTTTGCGCGTCGTTGAAGATCTGGAAGAGGCCGAAGTGGCAGGGCGCGAACTTGGCGTCCAGCTTCACGCACTTGCGGTAGGCGTTCTCCTCCTCGGCGAGCAGGCCCTTCTCGCGGTACTGGCGCGCGAGCAGGTACATGGCCGGGGCGCTGTTCTCCGCCGTCTGGGTGTCCTTCAGCTCCTTGAGGGCGGAGTCGGTGAGGGCCACCTTGCGCTGGGCGACGGCGAGGCTGTTGAGGCAGCTGGAGTTCTTCTCATCCAGGCGGGCACAGTTGCCGAAGGCCTCGCGGGCCTCCGCGAAGCGGCTCTGCTCCATCAGCACCGTGCCCAGGTCGTGCCACACCTCCGCGGAGTCCGGGGTGAGCTGGGCGGCCTGGGAGATGTGCTCGAAGGCGGACTCCAGGTCCTTGTCCTCGTAGGCCATGATGCCGAGGTTGTGGTGGGCGTTGGCCACGTTGGGGTTGACCGCGAGCAGCGTGTCGAACTCCTTCTTGGCCTCCTTCTTCCTGTCCATCTTCATGTAGGTGAGGCCCAGGTCGTAGCGCGACTCCAGGTTGTCCGGGTTCACCTGCAGGGCGCGCTTGAAGTTGTCGTGGGCCTTACCGTAGGCGCCTTCCTCCAGGTAGAGGACGCCCAGGTTCTGGTAGGCCTGCAGGTGCTCCTGGTTGAAGCGCAGGGCCTTGATGAAGAACTCCTTCGCCTTGCCCTTGTTGCCCGAGTACATGGCGATGAGGCCCTTGTTGGCCCACAGGTCCGCGTACTGGGGGGAGAACTCCAGGCCCAGGTTGCAGTAGGTCTCCGCCTTCTGCAGGTCCCCGTTGGCCATCTCCTGCGCGCACAGCTCGTTGTTGATGAGCGCCCGTTCATGCGGGGGCGGCGTGCTGAGGCAGGCGGTGGAGAGGGAGGCGGCGGCGGTCAGCGTGAGGAAGAGGCGAAGACGCATGGCCGGCCGAGTGTAGGAGAGCGGCCCCCCGTGAGGCAACGCCGTGCTGCCGCCGAATCAGCGCTGTTTTCCAGGGGTTAGGCCGGCTGTAGAGTGCGCCGCCATGCGTACCTACCTTTGTGCTTTCGGCTTGCTCGCTGCCCTGCTGGGCGCGGCTCCTGCTCACGCGCAGTTCTCCAACCGGAGCCTGGGCCTGTCGCTGGGCTACATGGACTTCAAGGAGACCGCGGGACTCGCGGGCACGCCGTTCATCGGCCTGGAGGGAAGCCTCTACATCGAGAACGGCTTCGAGGTCGTCTCGCTGTCGAAGCTGATGTTCCCCAAGGACACCTACGCCTCGCCGGAGAAGCGCGTGGTGGGCCTGGCCCCGTCGCTGGGCATCCGCTACCTGCTGCTGGAGGAGTCCATCCGCCCGTACATCGGCACGGACGTGAGCTACCTCATCGTCTTCAAGGACAGCGTCAGCAACTTCGTGGGCATCGGGCCCAACGCGGGCGTGGACTTCTTCCTCAGCGACTCGGTGAGCCTGGGCGTGCGCGCGCAGTACAACTTCTACATCGCGCTCAACGAGGATACGCAGACGTCGCTGACGGGCTCCGTGGGCCTGGCGACGTACTTCTAGGTCCGGACGTGGGCCGCCCCGGGCGTGACGCCGGGGCGGGCAGCAGGGCGGCGGCGACGAGCAGCGTCCACTTCTCATCCGAGAGGTGGGCGGGCTTCTCCATGGCGAGCGAGTCCTGGAGCCGGGCGCCCAGCGCGGAGAACAGCGTGAGCCGGGCCTCCAGCCGCAGCTCCTCGCGGCGCAGGGCGGCGGAGAGCACCAGCTCCCGCTCCTCGGTGGACAGCCGCTTCACGCGCGAGACGAACAGCGGATCCGCCAGCAGGCCCTCCTCGCCGCGCGTCTCGATGGCGGAGGGCACCTTGAGGCGCCGCTCGCGCACGACGATGGTGCCGGCCAGCAGGTCCCCCAGCCGCTGGTGCGAGCGCGACACGAGCGCGACCGAGCCGCCCACGAGATAGAGCAGCGGCAGCCGGTCCACCACGCGCGCCAGGTTGCGCAGGGCCGCGTGGTAGAAGCCGATGCGCACGCCGCTCTCCTGGATGACCCGGAGGGCCATCACCCGCTTGCCCACCGTCTGGCCCGCCCACACGGTCTCCAGCGTGATGCCGTAGCCCCAGTCCACCAGGAAGTAGACGACGATGCCCAGGGCGCTGGCGAACCCCGGGAACGCGGCCATGGCCACCTGGAACACCAGCAGCACCACCGTCGTGGCGAAGCCGACGATGAGCGCGTCGATGAGCCACGCGAGGAAGCGCGCGTACACCCCGGCCAGCGTGAAGCGGAACTCCACGTACTCCGGGGTCAGCACCGTGTGGGTGCCGTCGAGCAGGGTGTCGGAGGTGGGCGTCACGGCGCCGGAGTGTACGCCACGCGGCCCGGGTTCCGTGGGGCTCCCGGGAATGTCCGTCCGTGGGAGCCGCAAGGAGTCCCCGTCCGGAGCCCGGCCCTGATGCCGGGCAGGCGGGCGGCCAGCCGCGACGGGAGGGTGGATGCCGCCAGGACCTGAAGAGTGGTATTCGTGAATAGCGGGCTCCACGTTATCCTGTCCGCATTCCCGCGCCCGTGGCCCCTTCTGAACCCTCATCCTGGAACCGCCGCGTCCTGCCGGCGGGTGCGTTCCAGTTCGCGCTCATCGCTGGGGTGACGCAGCTCAAGACGTCCGCGAACGCGCTGGTGTTGTCGCGCTTCGAGTCCCAGGCGCTGCCGTACCTCTACCTGCTGGGTGCGTTGATGACGGCGTCGCTGACGCTGTTGCCGCGCGCCCGGCCGGACGCGCCCACGGAGTCCCCGGGCATCCTCACCGGGGTGGGCGGGGTGCTGGCGCTGGGGCTGGCGGCGGCGCTGTCCGCGGGGCAGCGCATGCCGGCGCTGGCGCTGTACCTGTTCGCGGACTGCTTCAGCACGTTCGTGTCGTTCCGCTTCTGGGGCCGCATGGCGTCCGCGTTCGACGCGCGCGAGGCGCGCCGGGCCTTCACCGTGCTCAACGGCTTTGGCATGGGCGGCGGCATCGCGGGCGGTCTGCTGGTGCAGGCGCTGGCGGTGCGGCTGGGCACGCCCGCCGTGGTGGTGAGCGGCGCGGTGAGCCTGCTGGCCGCGGGCGCCATCTTCCACCACCTGCACAAGGCGGAGCCGGCGCCGCCCCCACGCACGCGCTCGCTGCAGGCGTGGTTCCCGGCGTGGAGCTACCTGGGGGAGAGCCCGTACGCGCAGGTGCTGGCGGCGCTGGGCATCGCGTTCGCGGTGCTGTCGTCCTTCGTGGACTACCTCTTCCGCCTGCGCGTGGAGGGGACGCTGAGCGAGGACGGGCTGGCGGCGCTGTTCGGCTCGCTGCAGCTGTGGATTGGCCTGTTCTGCGTGGCGTTCCAGCTGCTCGTGGCGGAGCGGCTGCTCAAGCGCATGGGCCTGCTCATGTACCTGGCGCTGGTGCCGCTGGTGCTCGCGCCGCTGGCGGGCGCCACGCTGGCCACCGGGCAGCTGTGGCCGGTGCACCTGTTGCGGTTGGTGGAGACGGCGGTGAGCTACTCCATCCTGCCGGTGGGCATCCAGCTGCTCTACGCGGCGGTGCCGGACGAGCAGCGCGAGGGGCTGCGGAGCGCGGTGGACGGCCTTCTGCGCAAGGGCGGCGTGGTGCTCGCGGGCCTGCTGCTCATCGGCGCGGGCCGGGGCGCCAACGGCATCACCATGGCGGTGGCGGTGGTGGGGCTGTGCGCCGCGCTGGGCCTGCTGCTCGTGCGCCTCAAGCCCGCGTACCTCACGGCGCTGGGCGAGCAGGTGGGCGCGCACGAAGAGGAAGAGGTGGAGCTGGGCGGCGAGGCGCAGAAGCTGCTGGTGGAGGCGCTGGGCGCGCCCACGCCGGAGCGGGTGCTGCGCGCGGTGGACATGCTGGAGCAGGCGGAGGCGGCGCCCTTGAGGCAGCACCTGGCCTCGCTCCTCTCCCATCCCCACGAGCGCGTGCAGGAGCGCGGCGTGACGCTGGCCCTGTCCTTCGAGGCGCGGGAGCTGGCGCCGATGCTGGAGCGGCTGGTGGAGGAGGGCCCCCGGCGCCCCCGAGACCAGGCCGTGTGGGCCCTGGCGCGGCTGTCCCCGGAGCGCGCGGAGCGGCTCCTGCCGCCGCTGCTCACCAGCTCCGACGTGGGCCTGCGCTGCGCGGCGATTGGCGCGCTGATGCGCACGCAGGGCAACTCCGCGGCGCTGGAGTCCCTGCGCGAGTTGCTGGCGAAGGGCGACCACGCGCCCGTGGCCGAGCGGCGCGAGGTGGCGCGGCTGCTGGGCCGGCTGAAGGACCCTCGCTTCGCGGGGCCGCTGTCGCTCTACCTGGAGGACATGGACATCTCCGTGCGGCGCGTGGCGCTGACGGCGGTGGGCGAGGGCGGCTACGTGGAGCTGGCGCCGCGCCTCCTGCCGTTCCTCGGCTGGCGCGAGGAGCGCCCGGCCGCGCGCGAGTCGCTGGTGCAGCTGGGGGACGCGGTGACGCCGCTGCTGGAGCTGCAGCTCAACAACAAGGCCGCGCCCCTGGCCATGCGGATGCAGCTGCCTCGCGTGCTGCGCGGCATCGGTTCGTCCGCGGCGCTCAACTCGCTCCTGTTCTCCAACGTGCGCGACGACGCGGCGCTGCACTTCCGCATCGGCGCGCAGCTGTCGCGCCTGCGTGAAGAGCAGCCGGACCACCCGGTGGACGTGGACCGCATCCACGAGGCGCTGGGCCGCCGCCGCGACACGTACCGCCAGCTGGTGGGGGCCTTCCGCGACGTGCAGGCGGCGCTGGGGCCCCAGTCGCTGCTCACCCGCGCGGTGGGCGACCGGTTGGATCAGGCGCTGGAGCTGTCGTTCTTCCTGCTGGGACTCCTGCATCCGCCGCAGGCCATGCGCCGCATCCACCAGCACCTGGTGGGCAACGATTCGCGCCGTCGCGCCTATGCGTTGGAGCTGCTGGAGAACCTGGTGGCGCAGGAGGAGCGCGAGCTGGTGATGGAGCAGGTGGAGGCCCACCACCGCGAGTTGCCGCCTGGAGCGCCGGGCCGTCTGTGGCGGCGGCTGGCGGGGCTCGTGCAGAGTGAGGACCTGGTGCTGCGCGCGTGCGCCCGCCACGTGGCGCGGGTGAACGGCCTGGACGTGCTCCCGCAGGAGGGTGACATGAGCGATACCATCGTCCAACGGATGTTCGCCCTGGAGGGCGTGAGCGTCTTCTCGCAGAGCGACGTGGACGACATCGCCGCCATCGCGGAGGTGGCGCGCGAGGCGTCCTACAAGGCGGGCCAGCGGCTCTACAGCCAGGGCGACCCGGGCGACGCGCTCTACGTCATCGTCGAGGGCGCGGTGGACGCGTTCCGCAACGGCGAGCACGTGCTGCGCTTCCAGGCGAAGGAGGCCATCGGAGAGGTGAGCCTGCTCGATGGTGCGCCCCGGCCCACGGACATGGTGGCCGCGGTGGACTCGCGCGTGCTCGTCATCGACCGGCGCGACTTCCTGGATCTGCTCGCGGACCGGCCGGAGCTGCTCACGGGCTTCTTCCGCTCCGTGAGCCAGCAGCTCCAGAGCGTCATCGACCTGCCCGCGCGCCGTGAGGAGGGCCAGCGGCTGGAGCTGGGCGCCCCCCAGCAGCCCCACGCGCCGCTGGAGGGCATTGGCGGCCTGCCCCCTGAAGGCAACGCGCCCTCGGACGTGTGAGTCAGTCCCCCGCGCCGTGCGCGGGCGGGGCTTCACCGCTCTTGAGCGCGGGCGGCTGCACCGGATCCAGCCCCAGGAGGTGCGCCGAGGCCACCGGGATGAACGGCCGCGTGAAGCAGCGCAGCGGCGGGAGGCTGCCCACGAACCGCGTGAGCGCGAGCCCCGCGAACACCCACGGCTGACGCTCCACCGCGGCGATGGGCGCGGCGACGCTTTCCGAACGCCGGGCGAGGCCCGACATGACCCAGCGGAGGGACCTGGGGGTGGGCAGCCGGCTCCAGACGCGCACGAACCAGGGCGGGCGCGTGACGGGGGCCATCCACGCGCGGTCGCTCTTGGCGGCGGTGAAGACGAGCAGCCACCAGAAGCCCCAGAGGCTGCTGAGGAGGGTGAACGACTTCGGGAACCAGCACAGCGGGATGCACAGCAGCACCAGGGCGGGCACCCCCATCACGAACAGCAGGAGGGCCCTCCAGCGGCGCTGGAGCTTGGCGCGCAGCCAGGGGACGTTGAGGCGCACGTGCGGGGTGATGTCGGGGTCCTCGGGCGGCACGCCGGTGGCGAGGCTGGCCTCGCGGGAGATGACCGTGTGGTAGTCGCGCGACAGGGCGACGACGATCCACTGCACCGCGCTCAGCGAGCCGAAGAAGAGCGCCCAGAACTCCCAGCTGCCCAGGAAGAAGGTGCCGTTGCGCACCGTGGGCGCGTCGATGTTGAACCCCTTCTTCTGGGGCTCCTTCTGGACGCGTGGACCCTTCCGCTCCTCTTCGGAGACGTCCGCGATGTCCCGGAGGGCCTGCTCCACCTCCGACCGGATGGCGGCGGAGAGTGAATCTCCCTGAGCGTCCTCCTCGTTCGAGTCCTCGACGGGGCCCGTGGCTTGTTCGCCCTCGCTCGCGGCGGTCCGGCGCTCCTCCGCTGCCTCTTCGGCGGCACCCGCGGCCTCATCCGCCGCGTCCTCGGCGGCGGTGGCGGCTTCATCCGGAGGGAGCTCGCCCTTCTTGCCGGAGTTGATGGCCTCGTGGATGAGCGCGTTCAGCGCCTCCTTCACGGCCGCCGCATCCTCCTTCGCCTGGCCCTCGCCCTTCCGGGCCTTCAGCGCGGCCTCCAGCTCCTTCGCCCGCGCTTCGATGCGGGCCTGCGCCCTCTCGCGCGCGGCCCGGGTCTCGGCCGTCTCCGGTCTCCTCGGCTGCTCTCCGTCGAACTCGTGGAACGCCCACCCCGCGGCGATGGCCAGCAGGAACGCGGTCTGGAGCGCGGTCACCTTCACGTAGGTGGCGCGGACCGCGGGGCTCGCGAGCGTGACGCGGGCGATGTGGAAGGGCAGGGCCACCCCGTAGAAGAACTGGCGGACGCGGCCTTTGGGCAGCTGGCCCTTCGTGGACTGGAAGTGCTCGGCGCCGCCGCGGACCTCGCCCCACAGCTCCGAGGCGAAGTTCCGGCCCTGGAAGCTCCCTTTTCCGCTGGGAGTCCCGCCGTCCTTCTCCTCCTGTAAAGGCTTGAAATCCTTGCCTTTCATGCCCGTCATTGCGTCACGCTACCACGGCGGGGATGTGCTAAAGGCCGGGCCGTGAACCCGAACCTTCTCTCGCTGCGTCCCTTCCGTCGTCCTACCCGCCAGCTCACGCTGTCGTCCGGCGCGCTGGTCCTCGCCTTGGGAGCCCTCGCGGGTTGTGAGAAGACTCCCCCGCCGGCCCCGGCCACGCCGCCTCCCGCGGCCGAGCCCGCGAAGCCCGCCGTCCCCAATGAAGTGACGGTGCTCGTCACCGGCAGCGCCCGTGGCCAGCTGCTGCCCGTCGAGGGCAAGGGCGGCGCCGCGGAGCTGATGGGCCGCTGGGTGAATGATGAGAAGCACTGTGCCGGTCCGCTGAAGGACGGCCAGGCGACCTGTCCGGATGCCGGCACGCTCGCCCTGACGACGGGCGACCTGTGGACGGGCCCGGCCATCTCCTCGTTCTTCCTGGGGGCTCCGACGGCCGAAGTGATGGGGCACATGGGCTATGCGGCCTCCGCGCTGGGCAACCACGAGCTGTCGTACGCCAAGGATTCCTTCCTGAAGAACCGCACGGCCGGGGGCTTCCCCTTCCTGGCGGCGAACCTGAAGGTGACGGACGCGGCGCTGGCCAAGGACCTGTCCATGCCCGCGTTCCAGGTCTACGAGCGGCGGGGCCTGAAGATTGCGGTGGTGGGCCTCACCTCGCAGAAGACGGTGCGCACGGCGATGTCCGGCCGCGCGGAGGGCCTGGAGGTCACCCCCAACGAGGACGCGCTGAACACGGCCGTTCCGGAGGCGCGCAAGGCGGGCGCGGACGTGGTGGTGATTGTCGCGGACCAGTGCCCCACGGACCTGCAGCCGGTGCTGGCGAAGCACGCGGACTGGAAGGTGTCGCTGGTGGCCGGCGGCCGCTGCGGCACGGACGCCCCGGGCGTGAAGACGGAAGGTGACACCACCTACGCGTCGCTGGGCCGCGGCTTCGATTCGTACCTGCGCGCGCAGCTGAAGTTCGACCCGAAGAAGGCGGCGGGCCAGAAGCTGACCGGCGTGGACACGAAGGTCGTCGAGGTGGCGGGCGGCACGCCGGACGCGGAGACGGCGAAGCGCATCGCGGAGTGGCAGACGAAGGTGGACCAGGCGCTGGGCCGGAAGATCGGCTTCACCAAGACGGGCATCCCCCAGGACTCGCCGCTGATGGCGAAGTGGGTGGCGGGCGCGGTGCGCACGCAGCTCAACACGGACGGGGCCATCCTCAACAAGGGCGGCATCCGCAATGGCCTGGCCAAGGGTGAGGTGACGCTGGGCAGCGTGTACTCGGCGATGCCGTTCGAGAACTCGCTGCTCACCGTGAAGCTCAAGGGCGAGGACCTGGCCAAGCAGCTGGCGAACCCGGACGCGCTCGTGGCCGGCTTCACCCCGGCGGGCAAGGGCAAGTTCAAGGACGCCCAGGGCAAGGCGCTGGATCCGAAGAAGGAGTACACGGTCGCCACGGTGGAGTACCTGTACTTCGGCGGTGACGGCTTCGACTTCGAGAAGCTGGACACGGACCCGGCGGAGACGGGCATGGCGTGGCAGACGCCGGTCGTCGAGTGGACGGAGGCCCAGGCCTCCACCGAGGCGAAGCCGCTGGAGAAGTTCATCAAGTAGCGCTTCCGCGGTCCTGAGAAGCACCGGGGCGCCGGAGTCCTCCCTCGAAACGGGGAGGGCGGCCGGCGCCTTGCCGTTTCCGGGGCTCGGCTAGAGTGGGCCCATGGAGATGGCGGAGTTCATCGAGACGCGGCGTCCGCGCTGGCAGCAACTGGAGTCGCTGCTGGACAAGTCCGAGGGCGAGGGGCTGCGCAAGCTGAGCCTGGACGAGGCCCGCTCGTTGGGGAAGCTGTACCGCGCCGTCTCCAGCGACCTGCTGTGGGTGCGCGCGCGCAGCGGCTCCGCGGAGGTGAGCGCGTACCTCAACGACCTGGTGGGCCGCGCGTACGCGCTGACGTACCCGGGCAGCCGGCCCCGGTTCGCGGACGTGTGGGCCTTCGTGGCGCGCGGCTTCCCGGCGCTCCTGCACCACGAGTGGCGCATGTACGTGGCGTCGGTGCTGCTGTTCCTGGCGGGCGCGGGCTTCGGCTACGTGGGCATGGTGGTGGATCCAGACGCCGCGCACTACCTGGTGCCCGAGCAGCACGTGAGCATGGACCCCGTGAAGCGCGCCGCCGACGAGGCCGCGGGCAAGGGCATGACGGTGGAGGAGCAGGCCCAGTTCACGACGTTCCTCTTCACGCACAACATCCAGGTGGCGTTCCTGGCGTTCGCGCTGGGCGTCACGCTGGGGCTGGGCACGGCGGTGATGCTGTTCGTCAACGGCCTGTTCCTGGGGGCGCTCGCGCAGGTGTACGCGGCGAAGGGGATGGCGGGGTGGTTCTGGGCGTGGATCCTCCCGCACGGCATCCCGGAGATTACGGCCATCTGCATCGCGGGCGCGGCGGGGCTGGTCATCGCGCGGGGCATGGTGGCGCCGGGCGGGTTGTCTCGTGGGCAGGCGCTGCGCAAGGAGGCGGTGACGGCGGTGAAGCTGCTGTTCGGCACGCTGGTGCTGTTCGTGCTCGCGGGCTTCATCGAAGGCACCGTGTCGCAGATCCACCCGCCGAAGCTGTCGGTGGCCTTCAAGGTCGGCTTCGCGCTCACGGTGGGGACGGGCGTCTACGCGTACCTGCTGTCGGACTGGATGCGCGGCCGGCGCGGGGATGCGCGTGCGGTGGCGGAGCTGACGGGATGAGCGGGCCGGACCTGGCCGTGCCTCCGTTGCCGCGCGAGCCGGAGGTGCTGATTGAGTGCCCGCGCTTCTCCATGGTGAAGCGGCGCTCGGACGGCTCCGTGGACTTCGTGTCGCCGCTGCCGTGTCCGTACAACTACGGCTCCATTCCGGGACTGCTGTCGGATGACGGGGACCCGCTGGACGCGGTGGTGCTGGGGCCTCGGCTGTCGCAGGGGCAGCGCGTGCGCGTGCCGGTGGTGGCCGTGCTGGGCTTCATCGACGCGGGGAAGGGCGACCCGAAGGTGGTGTGCGGGACGCATCCGATGACGCCCTCGGAGCGCGCGGGGCTGGAGCGCTTCTTCCGCGTCTATGCCCTGTTGAAGCGAGGCCTGCACCGCGTGCGCGGCGACGTGCCCGATACGCGCTTCGTGGGCTGGCTGCGCGAGGGCGCCGAGCTCTAGCCGAGGGCCTTCGTCATCTTCAGGACCCGGTTCCACCGGAGGCCCTGTTCGATGGGGCCCACCCATTGCTCCGGCTGGAAGCCCATGCGTGTCCAGAAGCGGCGCGCGACCTCGTTGTGCTCCACCACCGCCACGCGCAGCAACTGGCCGCCGTTCGCGCGCACGTAGTCCGCGTACGCGTTCAGCACGGCTTCGCCCCGGCCCTGGCCCCGGGCCTCCGGCGCGAGGAGCAGCAGGCCGAGGTACCACTCACCCTGCGCCGGGAAGTCGCGCAGGGCTTCGAGCATCCCCGCGAGGCCACCCTGCGCGTCGCGAAGCGCGAACAGGTGCCCCTGGCCGGGGGCGAGCGTGGGAGGCCGTTCGTTGGGGATGTTCCGGGCCTGATCCGGGAGCGCGGGACGGCCATAGGCGAGCTGGTGGTAGTCCTCGCAGCGGTCGAGGAGCGGCTGCAGGACGTGTGTCTCGCTGTCGTCGACGGGCTCCGCCGTGAAGTCCGCCGTCTGGAATGCCTTCCGGGTCATGTGGCTCCCCTACAGGACGCCGCGCGCCTTGATGTCGAGGTACCGATTCACGGCCGCGAGGCTCAGTTCATCCGGCGCGACGTCCAGCATCTGCACGCCGCCCTTGCTCACGCGCGCCTTGAGCACCTCTCGGTCCGTGAGCAGCTCCGACGCCACCGCGTGCTGGAACGCTTCCTCCGGTCCTGATGGCGGCGTGCGCAGCAGCTTCTGCAACGCGGTGTCCTTCACGGACAGGCAGAGCGGGACGTGGCGGCGCGCCAGCCGGTGCAGCGGGGCCACCAGCGTTCCGGCCTGCTCCTCGTCGAGGAAGTCCGTGAAGACGCACAGCAGGCTGCGCCGGTTGAGGCGCACGTTCAGCTCCTTGAAGAGCGCCAGGTAGTCCACGTACGTGAGGCTGGGGGTCGCGGAGTAGAGCGTGTCCACCAGCTTGCGGTACTGGCCCCGGCCCGCGGCGGGCGGCAGGTAGGCCTTCACTCCGTCCGCGAAGAGCGCCAGTCCCACGCGGTCCCCGTTGCGGATGGCCACGAAGGCGAGGAACAGCGCCGCGTTCACCGCGTGATCCAACTTGGTGAGGCCGTCCACCTGGGCCGCCATGGAGCGCCCCGCGTCCACGCAGATGAGCAGCGCCTGCGAGCGCTCCGACTCCAGCACCCGCGTCACCGGCCTGCCCCGGCGCGCGGTGGCCTTCCAGTCCACGTCGCGCACGCTGTCGCCCTGGGTGTAGTCGCGCAGGCGCGCGAACTCGCTGCCCTGGCCGTCGCGCCGCAGCTGCCGCAAGCCCAGGTTCACCAGGTCCAGCGCCGCGCCGGACAAGAGCATCCGCCGGGCCCCTCGCAGGTCCGGGTACACCGACACGGAGCGCTCGGCCTGGAAGGTGCGCTCGTGCGAGACGAGCCCCAGCGGACCGCGCACGCGCACGTGCACGGCGCCGAAGCTGAACTTGCCGCGCTTCGCGGGCGTGGCCCGGTACACCCACTGCGTCTGGCTGTCCGGCGTGAGGCGCAGCGTGGCCTCCGAGGGCTCCGTGGTGAACGACGGCGGCGCGTCGTCCTTCACGCGCACCTCCACCGTGCCGCCGCCCCGGTGCACCAGCCGCAGCTCGACGCGATTGGCCACGCCCACGTTGAGGCGCTCCGGCAGCAGGCGCTCCACCTCCAGCCGCACGCGGCGGGCCTGGAGGAAGTCGAACGCGGCCAGCGCCACGGCCAGCGCGTCCAACGCCAGCACCGCGCCGCCCAGGCCCGGGAAGAAGCCCGCCAGCGCCATGGGCAGCGCGAGCAGGGCAAGCAGCCCCCACAGGCGCTCGGAGGGAATCACCGGGGGACCTCGACGCCCTGGACCACCTCGCGCAGCACGTCCGCGGACGTGGCTCCGTCCAGCTCCGCGTCCGGCGACAGGAGCAGGCGGTGGCGCAGCACCGGGCCCACCAGGAAGCGCACGTCGTCCGGAGTCACGAAGTCGCGGCCCCGCAGCGCCGCCAGCGCCTTCGACGCGAGCAACAGGTGCACGCCCGCGCGCGGCCCCGCGCCCAGACGGATGTTGGGCGAGCCGCGCGTCGCCGCCACCAGCTTGCGGATGTAGCCCAGGACCGGTGGCTCCACGTTCACCGTGTTGAGCGCCGCGCGCGCCTGGATCAGGTCGTCCTTCGTCACCGCCGCGTTCACGCCCGCGCGCGCCAGGTCGCCCGAGTCGAAGCCCCGGTGCACGGACTCGAGGATGGCGTCCTCCTCCTCCGGCGCGGGGTAGCCCACGTCGATCTTCAGGAGGAAGCGGTCCAGCTGCGCCTCGGGGAGCGGGTACGTGCCTTCCGACTCCACCGGGTTCTGCGTGGCGAACACCGTGAACATGGGCGACAGCTGGAGGTTCCTACCCTCCAGCGACACGGCGCGCTCCTGCATGGCCTCCAGCAGTGCGGACTGCGTCTTCGCGGGGGCGCGGTTGATTTCGTCCGCCAGCAGCAGGTCCGTGAAGATGGGGCCTCGCGCGAGCACGAAGGCCTGCGACTTCAGGTCGAAGACGCTGGTGCCCAGGATGTCCGCGGGCATCAGGTCCGGCGTGAACTGGATGCGCTTGAAGTCCGCGCCCACGCTGCGCGACAGCGCCTTGGCCATCAGCGTCTTGGCCACGCCGGGCACGCCCTCCAGGAGGATGTGCCCGCCGGCCACGAGCCCGCAGAGCATCAGCTCCAGCGGTTCGTCCTGCCCGACCACGGCCTTGCGCACCTCCGCGAGGACGCCCTCGCGGATGGCGTTCGCGGACCGCACGGCGTTGCCGGTGTCCGGGAAGGGAGGAGGGGAGAAGGGCGGGGCGTTCATGGG
>NZ_RAWC01000099.1:0-30591 GCF_003611685.1 Corallococcus sp. CA049B
GTATAAGAGACAGAGCCCGAGGCGCCCCCCGCCTCCCCGGCCGCTTCGAACACCGTCGAGCCGGCGGCGTCGCTGGCCAAGCCCTTCAAGCTGTCGCGCCGCTTCGACCGCACGGCGCGCCTGCTGGGCGACAACGCCATGGAGCGGCTGGCCAACGCGCACGTGGTGGTGTTCGGCCTGGGCGGCGTGGGCAGCTTCACCGCGGAGGGCCTGGTGCGCAGCGGCGTGGGCCGCCTCACGCTGGTGGACCACGACGACGTGTGCGTCACCAACACCAACCGCCAGCTGCACGCGACGGTGAAGTCCGTGGGCAAGTCCAAGGCGGAGCTGATGGCCCAGCGCTGCCAGGAGATCAACCCGCAGGCGAAGGTGGAGGCCCTGCGCGAGTTCTACCGCGAGGAGCTGGCAGAGACGCTCCTGCCCGCGGGCCGCTACGACTTCGTGGTGGACGCCATCGACAACGTGAAGGCGAAGCTGCACCTGTTGCACCGGTGCGTGAGCTTGGGCCTGCCGGTGGTCAGCTCCATGGGCGCGGCGGGACGCCTGGACCCCACGGCCATCCGCGTGGAGGACCTGAGCGAGACGCACATGGACCCCTTCGCCAAGGACATCCGCAAGCTGCTCAAGCGCAAGTACGGCGTGGAGACGGAGCGCCACACGGGCATCACCGCCGTGTACTCCATCGAGACGCGCCGGCAGCCGGTGCCGCTCAACTACGACGACGCGACCGACGGCTTCCTGTGCGTCTGCCCGCAGGACAACGAGTTCCACACCTGTGACCACCGCACGCAGATTGACGGCAGCGTGGCCTTCGTCACCTCCGCCTTCGGCATGAACGCCGCGGGCGTGGTGGTGCGCCGGCTCGCCTCCACGCGGTAGCGCGCGTCAGGCAGCGCTTCAGGCGACTTGGGACCGGGCCTGCGCCACCGCGGGCTCCCGGCCGCACGGACGGCGGAAGACGCAGCGGGCGCAGGCGTCCAGGTTCCCCGTCTGCGGGAAGGCCTCCGGCTCCTTCGGCGTGTTGGTGCCAGGGTCCTTGAGCAGCCCGCGCATCCCGTCCACGCTCCGGGCGAAGTGCTGGCGGAAGGTGTCCATGGCGGACGGATCCACCGTCACGTCGTGCTCCAGCCCCTCGTTGAGGTACACGAGCGACGCGCGCACCTTCTCCAGCGGGTAGCGGTAGCGCTGCGCGATGTAGAGCGCGTAGCCCAGCACCTGCTCGTCGTAGCCCTCGCGCGAGCGGCCCGTCTTCCAGTCCACCACCACGACGGAGCCTTCGGCGTCCACGTAGGCGAAGTCCGGGATGGCGAAGGTCTTCACCCCGTCCATGACGAAGTGGGCGAAGTCGAAGCCCGCGTCCACCTCCAGCCACTGCGCGGGCTTGAGCCCCTTGGCCACCGTGGGCCAGCGCGACTGGAAGAACCACGCGAGCGCGGAGCGCACCGTTTCGAAGTTCTGCTTCCAGGACTCGTTGGGGACGTCCTCGGCGTACTCGTGCTCCGCGAGGCCGGTGAAGGGCTTGCGGTACTTCGTCGTCCAGTAGGCCTTGGAGCGCGAGTGCCGGAAGTCGTCCTGCATCAGCTTGTGCGTGCGCGCCTCCACCTTCGCGGGGTCCACGTCACGGCCGGCGCGCCAGTCCAGCAGCACGTCCTTGAGGGCCTCGTGCACGATGCTGCCCGCCCAGGTGTAGCGATTGTGCAGCTTCTTGAGGACGTAGAGCTCGCGCACGTCCCTGGCCGCCTCCGCCTCCCAGCCGCCCCAGGAGCGGTAGTAGTAGAGGTAGTAGGCCCGGAGGCACTCGGAGAACTTCTCGTGGCGGCTCTTCGACCAGGAGAAGTCGTTGGTGATGGGAGGGCGGGCCATGGACGCGGGGCATCCTATAGACGATCGCCCGCCCCGCCAGAAGAGGGACGGGCGGCCGGACAACCGCCCCGTGCCGTCGGTAAAAACGACGGGCGCGCCCGACCGTACGGGTATGGTGCCGCGCAGCCCCCGCGAAGAATCACATGAGCCCACGCAAGCGCACCGACAGCGGGGCACTCCCCGCCCCCGTCTCCCCTGAACGCCACGCCGCCATCCATGGCCCGCTGCTCTCCTGGTACGACCGCAACAAGCGCGACCTGCCCTGGCGCCGCACGCGCGACCCGTACGCCATCTGGCTCAGCGAGGTCATGCTCCAGCAAACGCAGGTGTCCACGGTCATCCCGTACTGGGAGCGTTTCCTCGCGCGCTTTCCCACGGTGAAGGCCCTGGCCTCCGCGCCCCTGGACGACGTGCTCTCCGGGTGGAAGGGGCTGGGCTACTACTCTCGCGCGCGCAACCTGCACCGGGCCGCGCGGGAGGTGGTGGAGCGCTTCGGAGGCAGGCTCCCGTCCACGGCGGAGGAGCTGCGCACCCTGCCCGGCTTCGGGCGCTACACCGCCGGGGCCGTGGCCTCCATCGCCTTTGGCGAGGAAGCCCCCATCGTGGACGGCAACGTGGCCCGCGTGCTGTCGCGCCTCTTCGAGGTGGAGGGCCTGCCCGGAGACCGCGACCGCGAGGCCACGCTCTGGGCGCTGGCCTCCGCGCTGGTGAAGGGCGAGCGGCCCGGAGACTTCAACCAGGCGCTGATGGAGCACGGCGCCACGGTGTGCCGGCCGGAGTCACCGCTGTGCCTGCTGTGCCCCGTGCGCGACGGGTGCATCGCGTTCAAGAAGGGCCGCGTGGACGAGCTGCCTCCGGCCAAGGTGCGCGCCGCGCCCCGCAAGCTGTTCCTGGCGCTGGCCGTGTGGCCGCACGCGGGCACGCTCCTCTTCGCGCGCCGCGCCGACAAGGGCCTCTTCGGCGGTCTGTGGGAGCTGCCCGCCGTGGAGGTGGAGGAGGACACGTCCGAAGCGGAGGCCACGGAGCGGCTGGCGACGACGCTGGGCGCGCCCCTCACGCTGGAGGGCACGCTGGACAGCGTGCGCCGGCAGCTCACCCACCGCGACCTCACGCTGCGGCTGCTGCGCGTGACGGGCGGCAAGCGCCCCACGAAGTCCGCCGCGTTCCAGGAGCTGCGCTGGTGCACGCCGCAAGAGGCGGAGGCGCTGGGCATGAGCACCGCGATGCAGCGCGCGCTCGACGCGGCGCTGGGACACGGAGTCCTGGGAGGCGACACCGCGCCCGCGAAGAAGAAGGCGGCGAGCCGGCCCGCCCGGAAGGCGGCCGGCCGCTGAAGCGCATGCCGGCTTTCAACTCCCGGACCGCGCGTCCGGGCCTCTTCCGCTGATGGATTTTCCGAGCGGGATGGCCCGTTTGTCCCTCAACACTTCGCGACCTGGGATGTCGCTCCGGCAACCCCGTACGCCTTGGGTCTCTTCCGCGAGCGAGGGGTGCGGCCGAAGCTTCAGGTCGCCTTTTCCAGGAGGAAGCCCCATGGCCCGTCAGAACGCGCAGAAGTCGCAACCGAACCCGGCCCCCAAGGCCGCGCCGGAGCGCACCGAGGACAAGAAGCCGGTGGCCACGGCGAGCGCGCCCACGAGCAAGACCGCCGCGCCCACGCAGGAGCAGATTGCCCGCCGCGCCTACGAAATCTTCCAGGCCCGGGGCGGCACGCACGGCAACCCCGAGCACGACTGGCACCAGGCTGAACGCGAGCTGCGGCTCGGCCGTCAGTAGCCCGCCGCGACGGCCGCCCGCGCGCCTTCAGTGCGCGGGCGGAAGTCCCTGGAGGGACGGGCGCTCGGACTCCAGCGCCCGCTTCAGCCGGCGCTGGGCCTGCTTGAGCTCCTCCAGGATGCGCTCGGCGTCCATCACCGAGCGCATCGCCAGCCCGCACGCGGGCGTCAGCAGCACCGTGGACAGCGCGCGTGAGAAGCCGATGCCGTCGGGCAGCGCCGCCTTCAACGACGCCTCCACCGACTCCGACAGCTCCTCCACCGAATACGTGGACGCCAGGTCCGTGGGGATGACGCCCAGGCTCAGCGTGGCGCCGGAGTCCAGGAAGCGCTTGAGCGCGTCCGTCTCCTCCAGCATCGCGTCCAGCGACAGCCTCACGTCCAGCGAGACCAGGTCCGCCTGCGCGTCCAGCAGCACGCCCCAGTCCGTGTTGCCGCAGCAGTGGATGCCCACGAGCGCACCCTCACGCTGCAGCGCCACCACCAAGAGCCGCAGCTCCTGCTGGGCCAACAGGTGCTGCGGGTTCATCCGCACGTAGGCGTAGAGGCCCGGCTCGTCCAGGTAGAACAGGGGCGTGGTGCCCGTGCGCTTGAGGGCGCGCACCATGGCCAGCGCGCGCACCATCACCAGCCGGTACAGCGCCGCGTCCAGGCCCGGCACCGCCAGCACCGGCTCCCCCGTCGCGGTGCGCACCACGGAGCGCACCGTGAAGGGGCCGGACAGCTGCGCCTTCGCGAACGCGAGCTTGCGGTGCTCCACCTCCCAGAGGAAGGGCTTCCACGCGCGGCACGCGTCCGCGGTGGGCTCGAAGGACTCCAGGTCCCCGGAGGCGAGCGCCGCCTCCAGCCGCTTCTCGAAGGCCTCGCGCCCCGCGCTCCACGCGTCCACGTCCACGGTGCAGACGCCGTCCTCGTCGAAGCGCAGGCCCGGCAGGCCCTCCAGCGCGGCGGGGATCATCAGCTCGGACGGGTGGCCCACCGGCAGCTGCGGCAGGAACGGGATGTCCATGGCGAGCGCGGCTTGCAGACCCAGCTCCACCTGGGTGTGCGGCAGGCTGCCAATGCCCGTCGTGGCACACGCGGGCAGGAGCTGGACGGCGCGACGGATGGTGGGCGAGGGCATGGCGGGCAATCTATCCCTTCCGGGGAAGCGCGGCCGGACTTGCAGGGGGGATTGTTCCCCGGCGAGCCCACCTGCGAGGCTCACGGGGCCCATGCCCCGCTTCGTCCTGATCGGCGCAGAGCCGTTCCCCTTCCTGCGCGAGCTCCTCCGCGCCGAGGCCCTGCGCGCCAGCGTGCCGCTCACCGAGGTGTCCGCCGCCGCCTGGGGCTCCACCACCACGCCCTGGCTGGAATTGAAGGCCGGCCGGTTCCGCGGGGGGATGCTGGACACGGAGGGCGCCAGCGACACGGAGCTGACCGGTGAGGACGTGCTCTGGTGCCTCACCGAACGCCCTCCGCCCCCTGCCCCGAGCGAGTACCTGCGCGCCGAGCACGAGGCGCTGCGCGACGGCTTCCACACCTGCTGCCCCGCACGCACCATCAACCGCCGCGGCCTGCTCGCGCCGCTGTGGACGCTGGCCCTCTGGCGGCTGCTGGCGCAGCGGCTGCCGGCGCGGGGCGAGGCGTCCGTCCTCTTCCCCCCGCGCTTCCACCTGGGCCCCCGGCCCGAGGATGGACGGCGGTGGAAGCCCTGGCCCCGCGAGGCGGAGGTCAGCCGCGCGCAGGTGTGGTGGACGGTCCCCACGCCCGGCCCCCTGCACCTGGCCCTGGTGGCGGGACAGCGGGTCACGCTGTGGCGCCTGGAGGACGACAAGCCCCGGCTGGCACCGCCCGCGGACCTGGAGGCGGACCTGCTCCAACTGGCGCGGGCGTGCGACGCCGACTTCCTGGAGGTCCTGCTGGTGCCCCACGAGGCCTCCGACGCCGCGCCCTGGACGGCGCTGCAGCTTTCCCCCCTCCCCGAGGAGCTGGAGTCGATGCTCGCCGAGGAGAGGCCGGAGGCGCGCGAGCACCTGGAGTCCTTCGCTCGCGAGCTGCTGGCGCCCCGGGGGGACGCGCGATGATCCTCGTCATGGGGCCGGTGGACGAGCTGCTGACGGCCTTCTTCCTGTCGCATCTCGCCGCCACCGGACGGGAGTACCTCTTCGTGGACGAGCGCCACCTGGGCACCGAGGTCCGGCTGGAGCTGGACTGGCACCCCGGGCCTCCGGGCCCCGGGCGCCTGACCGGCGCGGTGTGCTTTCCCACCTGGCGCGTGGGGCTGGAGTCCCTCTCCGGCATCTATTCACGGCTGGGCACCGGCGGCCTCGAACTCTCCCAGACGCCAGAGGCCCGCGCCGAGCGGGCCCACGCGGCGGCGCTGCTGGACCTGTTCCCCGGCCCGGTGGCCAACCGCATGACCGCGATGATGTCCAACGGCAGCAAGCCGTGTCAGTACGCCGCCATCCTCGCCGCGGGCCTGCGCGTGCCGGACACCCTGGCCGGCGCGGACTGGACGCGCTGGGAGTCCTTCACCCGGGGCCTGGAGGGGGACCCCATCATCAAGTCCGTGAGCGACGAGCGCTCCCTGGTGAAGCAGGTGTCATGGCAGGAGACCCGCGCCGCGGCCCGCCCCGGCCACCCGCTGCCCCCGCACCAGTTCCAGCAGCGCATCCCGGGCGCCAACGTCCGGGTCCACGTCGTGGGCGCGAGCGAGGTGCTGGCCTGCCGCGCGGAGACCCAGGCGCTCGACTACCGCCACCCGGACGCCACCGGCCACACCGTCAGCCTGTCCGCGATGACGCTCCCCACCCCCGTGGCCGACGCCTGCCGCGGGCTGTCGCGCTCGCTCGGAATCGACCTGTCCGGCATCGACCTCATCGAACCCCCAGGCGGCTCCTCCGACCCCGGCGACTGGGTCTGCCTGGAGGTCAACACCAGCCCCGGCTTCATGTGGTTCGAGCAGCACACCGGCCTGCCCATCAGCCGGGCCCTTGCAGACTTCCTTCACGCATCGCTAAGATAGAATTGCTGCAAAATTCCGGACACACGGGAATTTCCGGAATCATCAGGGGGAAACACCATGGCGAAGCACGACATCGAAGCGGGGCTCATCACGTCGCAGGACCTGCCGAAGCTGGCGGAGGCGGGGCACGTCGAGGCGCCCGCGGTGGGCCAGGGCGCGCGGGAGCTGCGACAGGCGGTGGAGACGGCGCTGGCCGAGACCTGGTCGCTGATGGGCATCATCGACACCGGGAAGAAGGCCGCTGACGGTGGCAAGAAGCTGGTCGACACCGGCCTCACCGACAAGGGCAAGGACATCGAGGACAAGGCCATCCACAAGGAGAAGGACGCGCGCGACGAGGCGCACAGGAAGATCAACGAGGACAAGGCGAAGAAGAAGGGCAAGGAGGCCAGCGCGGCCCTGGGCTCTTCCGCCCACGCCTTCGCCAGCGCCCTGTCCGACCTGCGCGCCTGACGTCCCCGCTGGACCCGGGAAGGTCAGCCCTCATGGAGCCCCTTCCCGGTGCGTCACCCCGCCGTCCCACGTCCTCCGTCAGGTGACGGAGAAGTACGTGGCGCCCGGGTGGTGGAAGACGATGGCGGACACGCTCGCCTCGGGCTCCATCATGCAGCCGTCGGTGAGCTGCACGCCGATCTCCTCCGGCTTGAGCGCGGCGAACAGCTTCGTCTGGTCTTCCAGGCGCGGGCACGCCGGGTAGCCGAACGAGTAGCGCTTGCCGGTGTACTCCGCGCGGAAGCGCTCCAGCATCGTCATGTCCGCGCGGTCCGGGAAGCCCCACATGCTGCGCAGCTGCGTGTGCAAAAGCTCCGCGTAGCCCTCCGCGGTCTCCAGCGCCAGCGCCTGCACCGCGTGCATCTTGAGGAACTCGCCCCTGGCCTTGAAGCCCTCGGACAGCTCGCGGATGCCCGAGCCCGCGGTGGTGACGAACAGCGAGAGCGCGTCCACCGGCTTGCCGTTCTCCAGCGGCTTCACGTAGTCCGCCAGGCACAGGCCGTTGTCCTTGTCCTGCCGGGGGAAGTCGAAGGACGTCACCGGCTCGCCCGTGGTGCCGTCGAAGAGCAGCACGCGGTCGCCGTCGCTGGCCGCCTTGAAGAACTGGAACACCGAGCGCGCCTGCATCACGCCGCCGCGCAGGAGCGTCTTCAGCTCCTCCACCGCCTCCTTCAGCGCCAGCGCCTTGCGGCCCTCCTCCGTCCTGGCCAGCTCCGCCTCCGCCGGGGTGCCCAGCGCGCGCGACGACGTGCGCAGGCCCAGGTGGCGGCCGTAGAGCATCACCGGGTTGATGAACTTCCAGATGTGGTCCAGAGGCGTGTTGGTGAGCACGTGCCGCGCGAAGTCCGGCGCGGGCGGCACCGCGTCCAGCACCGCCACCTCCGTGCTGCGCGAGCGGCGCACCGGGGCCGCGGGCGCGGGCCGGTCCTTCGCCTCCTGCGCCAGCTTCAGCCGCCGCGCGGCCAGGTCATCCCGCAGCTTCGCGTGCGCGCCCGGTTCCACAATCTGCTTCGCCAGCTCCAGGCCATTCATCGCGTCCTGCGCGTAGGCCACGGTGCCGCCGCCGTAGGCCGGGGCGATGTTGCGGTCCACGAAGTTGCGGCTGAGCGCGGCGCCGCCCACCAGGATGGGCGTCTCCACGCCCGCGCGCTTCAGGTCCTCCGCGGTGGCCACCATCTGGTGCGCGCTCTTCACCAGCAGGCCCGACAGTCCGAGGATGTCCGGCCGGTGCTCCTTCACCGCCAGCACCAGCTGCTCGGGCGGGACCTTGATGCCCAGGTTCACCACCTGGAAGCCGTTGTTGGCGAGGATGATCTCCACCAGGTTCTTGCCGATGTCGTGCACGTCCCCCTTCACCGTCGCGAGGACGATCTTCCCGCGCGACGCCGCCTGGGTCTGGCTCATGTGCGGCTCCAGGTGGCTCACCGCCGCCTTCATGGACTCCGCGCTCTGGAGCACCTCCGCGACGATGAGCTCGTTGGCGCCGAAGAGGCGGCCCACCTCGTCCATGCCCTTCATCAGCGGCCCGTTGATGATGTCCAGCGGCGACATCTCCTTCATCGCCAGGTCCAGGTCCGCCGTGAGCCCGTCGCGCGTGCCCTCGATGATGTAGCGCTGGAGCCGCTCGTTCAGCGGCAGGCTGCTCACCTGGGCGCGCGCGGGCTTGCGCTCGCGGAAGTGCGCCGCGAAGGGCGTCACGGGGTCCTGTCCCCGGTTGTAGAGGAGGTCCTCGGAGAGCTTCCG
This sequence comes from Corallococcus sp. CA049B, assembly GCF_003611685.1. Lineage (NCBI taxonomy): Bacteria > Pseudomonadati > Myxococcota > Myxococcia > Myxococcales > Myxococcaceae > Corallococcus > Corallococcus sp. CA049B. The sequence continues at coordinate 8,881 of NZ_RAWC01000099.1, forward strand.
CTCCTCCTCCGGCAGCGACGGGTAGCGCTCCAACTTCTCCGAGTTGACGAGCGCCATGTCCAGGCCCGCCTGCACGCAGTGGTACAGGAACACGGAGTTGAGCACCTCGCGGCCCGCGGTGGGCAGGCCGAAGGACACGTTGCTGATGCCCAGCACCGTGCGGCACTGCGGGAAGCGCTGTTTGATCAGGCGCACGCCCTCAATCGTCTCCACGCCGCTGCCGGTGTACTGCGCGTCACCGGAGGCGCAGGGGAACACGAGCGGGTCGAAGTACAGGTCCTCCGGGCGCATGCCGTACTTCTGGGTGAGCAGCTCGTAGCTGCGCTCGGCCACGGCGAGCTTGCGGTCGCGCGTGACGGCCATGCCCACCTCGTCGATGCAGCCCACCACCAGCGCCGCGCCGAACGCCTTCGCCAGGGGGACGACCTTCTCGAAGCGCTCCTCGCCGTCCTCCAGGTTGACGGAGTTGATGATGGCCTTGCCCTGGCAGTACGTGAGCGCCATGGCGATGACCTTCTCGTCCGTCGAGTCGATCATCAGCGGCACGCGCACCTTCTTGACCACCACCTCCAGGAAGTGGCGCATGTCCTCCAGCTCGTCCCGGTCCGGGTTCGCCAGGCAGATGTCGATGACCTGCGCCGCGCGCCGCACCTGGGCGCGTGCAATCTCCGACGCGTCGTCGAAGGCACCCGCGACGATGAGCTCCTTGAACTTCTTGCTGCCGATGACGTTGGTGCGCTCACCCACGATGATGGGGCGCTGCTCGTCCGTCACCTCCAAGTAGTCCACTCCGGACAGCGACGAGCGCGGCTTGGGGACTTCCGTGCGCGGCTTGAGGCCCTTCACCATGGCGGCGAGCGCTTCGATGTGGCCCGCGTGCGTGCCGCAACAGCCACCCACCACGTTGATCCAACCGTTGTCACAGAAGCGCTTGAGCGACCGGGAGATCATCTCCGGCGACTCCAGATACTGACCGTTCTCGTCCGGCAGACCCGCGTTGGGCACGCACGACACCGGGAACGGGCTCATGGAGGACAGCGAGCGGATGTGGTCCGTCATGAAGTCCGGACCCGTGGCGCAGTTGAGCCCCAGGTACAGCAGCTCCGTGTGCTCCAGCGACGTGGCCAGGCTCTCCACGGACTGGCCCGCGAGCATCGTGCCCATGGGCTCGATGGTGCCGGACACCGCCACCGGCACCGCCCAGCCCAGCTTCTTGAAGGCCCGGTCGATTCCCAGCAGCGCCGCCTTCACGTTGCGCGTGTCCTGCGCCGTCTCCACCAGGAGGTAGTCGGAGCCGCCCACCGCGAGCCCTTCGGCCTGCACGGCGAAGTTGTCCACCAGCTCCTCGAAGGTGATGCCGCCCGTGACGCTGATGGCCTTGGTGGTGGGGCCAATGGAGCCCGCCACCCAGCGCATGCGCCCGTCCTTCGCCTCCGCGGCCTTCGCGGCGTTGAGCGCCAGGCGGGACGCGGCGATGTTGATCTCCATCGCCTTGTGGCCCAGCTCGAACTCCGCCAGCACCACCGGGGTGCCGCCGAAGCTGTCCGTCTCTGTCACGTCCGCGCCCGCGGCGAGGTACTTCGCGTGGATGCCCTCGATGACGTCCGGGCGGGTGAGGACCAGGTGCTCGTTGCAGCCCTCGTACTCCGCGCCGCCGAAGTCCGCCGCCACCAGGTGGTGGCCCTGCAGGAGCGTGCCCATGGCGCCGTCCAGCACCAGGATGCGCTCGCGCATCGCGGCCTTGAGCGCCTCCACGCGCTGGCCGTGCTCCCCGGGGGGAAGCGGCAGGGGGTGGGCGATGTGGCTCGTCATGACGGTTTGACTCCGGTCAGCAGGAAGACGCGGAAGGGACTGGCCCCGTCGCGCGCGTGCGTCTCGCGGGTGAACGACGTGAAGCCGGCCTCGCGAAGGGCCGCTTCCAGGACTTCGGGCGAAAAGCCCAGGTGCCGGTGCCCCAACCGCTCCAGCACCCACTTCTCTTCGTGCGGCAGCAGCTCCAGCACCACCAGCCGCCCGCCGGGCTTGAGCAGGCGTGCGGCTTCAGACACCACCGCCGCGGGCGCTTCCACGTGGTGGAGGCTCTGCGAAATCACCACCAGGTCCATGCCCCCGCCCTTGAGCGACAGCCGGTGCAGGTCCTCGCGCAGGAACGTGATGTTGGTGAGCGCGTCACGCTGGGCCAGCGTCCGGGCCTGGGACAGCGCGTCCTCGCTCTGGTCAATGGCCCACACGTGCCGCGCCCACCGCGCCATGGCCCGGCTGAACACGCCCGTGCCGCAGCCGAAGTCCGCCACGTCCAGCGGCGGCAAGAGCGACGCCAGCGCCCCCGCCCAGAGGAACCACGACTGGCCGGGCTCCAACAGCCGCTCGTTGAGCGCCTGCCGGTCCTCCCGCGCGCGCAGCAAGTCGTTGAGCCGCGCGGAGTCCCCCGCCGCGTCCTCCGCCTCGCGCGCCAGCCGGACGAGCGGCCAGCGCGAGTCATCCGACTCCAGCGCCAGCGAGTAGTAGGTGAAGCCCGCCTGCCGCTCCTCGCGGATGAGCCCCAGCCCCTTCAGCTTCGACAGGTGGTGCGACACCGACGACTGGGCCACCCCCACCAGCGACACGAGCTCCGTCACGTTCAGCGGCGCTTGGGCCACCAACCGCAGGATGCGCAGCCGCGTCGTGTCCCCCAGGACACGGAAGGATTGGGAGAGGACGTCCATATCGAGCCATCAACATATATCGATGCTCTGACCCAACCACAATGGCCCCGCCAACGCATTGCGTTGCCTTGGGATGCACCCATCCCGTAAAAATCCGAAATGGCTCCCTCCTCCACGTTGCACTCCCTGCTCGAAGGCAAGCGGTTCGGACTGGTCCTCTCCGCGGGCTACTTCGGCTTCTATGGCCACGCGGGTTTCCTGAAGGGGCTGCACGCCTCCGGGCTGAAGCCCCACGCCTACGCGGGCACGTCCGCGGGCGGGATGGTGGCGGCGTACGCGGCGGCGGGCATGCCCATGCCGGCGCTGGAGGAGCTGGTGCTGCGCCAGACACGGGCCAACTTCTGGGACCCGGACCCCATTGGCGCGGTGCTGAACGTGGCGTCCCAGGGGCACGGCTTCACGGGCCTGCTCAAGGGCGAGCGCTTCCGGCGCCTCCTGGAGGACACGCTGCCGGTGTCCACCTTCGAGGACCTGCCGCACCCGCTGCTGCTCACCGTGGCCAACCTCACCCACGGCACGCACCAGGCGTTCACCACCGGGGAGCTGGCCCCGCGCGTCCACGCCACCTGCGCGTACCCGGGCCTCTTCCGCGCGGTGCCGCTGGACGGCCAGCTGTTCTGGGACGGCGGCCTGGTGGACAAGGCGCCCGCGCTGTCGCTGCAGGAGAGCGCCATTGGCAAGGACCTGGACGCCATCCTCGTGCACTACCTGCCCAGCCGGACGCGCAAGGTGGTGGGCGGCCCCATGGCCTATCCGCAGGGCCTGGCCGCCGGGTCCGCCGCGCTCCGGCGCGACCACTTCCGCCTCCAGCTGACCGTGCTCCAGACGCGCAACGTGCCCGTGTACGTCGTCGTCTCCAACCTGCCGCCGGTGACGCCCGCCACGCTGGAGCGCGGCTTCGACGCGCTGGATCAGGCCCGGCTGTCCGCGGAGCGCGCCCTGGCCCGGCCCCCCGTGCCCTTCGAGCAGACCCCCTGAGCCGGCACCGGAGCCCCGTGCGCACGCCCGCCCGGTTCAATGAGGCGAGAATAAGTCACCAGGAGAGAAATAACTGAATAGCCTGATTTGAATGACAGACCGGCGTGGCATGGTGGGGGCGTTGTTCATCCCGGAGGAAGTCCATGCTGAAGTCGACGCTGTCCCCGCTCCGCCTGCGTGGCGCGGTCATGGCTGTGTCCCTGCTGGCGTTGGCCCCCGCTGCTGGCGCCGCTCCCTCGCTGGCGCCGCGCGCGCTCCTGGCCAAGCCCACGGGGCGGGAGCTGCCCGCGGGCACGTTCGTGGAGCGGCTGGTGGTGAAGTTCCACGAGGGCAGCCACGTGCGCCTGCGCGACAACGCGCTGCGCGCCCTGGCTTCCGAGCGGAGCGCGGGGGAGCGCGAGCTGCTGTCCGGCCTGCGCCTGGACTCCGCGCGCGTGGAGTCGGACCTGGCGGAGGTGGTGGCGCTGCTGGAGCGCGCGCCGCGCATCGGTGCGCTGGACCGCGTGTTCCAGGCGGAGGAGGCCACGCTGGACGCGAGCAAGGCGTCCGGTGAGCGCGCGAGCGGCGAGCAGCTGGCGGACCTGAACCTGTACTTCGAAGTTCCGCTGTTGCCCGGCACCACCGCGGACGCCGTGGCGGACCTGGTGGCGGCGCTCAACCGCGTCGGAAGCGTGGAGACGGCCTACGCGGCGCCGCCCCCGGAGCCGGCGATGGTGAACTTCGCCATGGAGGCGGGGCTGCGCGCGCTCTTGTCCGCGGCGGACCTGCCGCCCACCACGCCTGCGTACCAGTCCGCCCAGGGCTATCTCAACGCGGCGCCCTCCGGCATCAACGCGACGTACGCGTGGACGCAGACGGGCGGCCGGGGCACCAACGTGAAGATCGTGGACATCGAGGGTGGCTGGCGCACCTCCCACGAGGACTTCCCCACGTTCTTCCGCGTGGGCGGCACGCAGTACAACGACCTGGGCTGGCGCAACCACGGCACCGCGGTGATGGGTGAAATCGTGGGCGCGAACAACGCCTACGGCGTGACGGGCATCGCCAGCGCGGCGTCCCCGGGCGTGGAGGCCATTGGCGCGCAGAGCAGCGCGAGCGCCATCACCAACGCGGCGGCGGCGGCGGGCGCGGGCGGCGTCATCCTCATCGAGTTGCACGCGGGCGGCCCCTCGGACGGCACGGCCTGCACGTGCAACACGTCCCAGTGCAACTACATCGCGATGGAGTACTGGCAGGACAACTACGACGCCATCCGCAACGCCACCGCCAACGGCGTCGTCGTGGTGGAGGCGGCGGGCAACGGCAGCGCGAACCTGGACGCGGCGGCCTACGGCGGCCGGTTCAACCCGGCCACGCGCGACTCGGGCGCCATCCTGGTGGGCGCCAGCACCGCCACCACGCGCGTGCCCATGTGCTGGACCAACTACGGCCAGCGCGTGAACGTGCACGCCTGGGGTGAGAAGGTCGTCACCACCGGCTACGGCGACCGCTTCGGCAGCGGCTACGGCGAGGACCAGTACTACACGTCCACCTTCAGCGGCACCTCCAGCGCGTCGCCCATCGTCGTGGGCGCCGCCGTCAGCGCCCAGGGCGTGGCGAAGGCCAACGGCCGGCTGCTGACGTCCGTGCAGATGCGCGGCCTCTTGCGCAACAACGGCACGGCGCAGGCGGCGGACTCGCGGCAGATTGGCCCGCTGCCGGACCTGGCGAAGGCCCTGCCCAAGGTCATCTCCGGCAACTACTGAAGCTGACAAAGGCCGCCGCCCTCCACGCGCGGCCACGCGGCCCTCCGTGCCCTTCGGGCGCGGAGGGCCGTTGTCTTTCTCAGCGCCCGCTGTAGCGGCGGTGGTCCACCATCAGGCAGCGGTCCTGCACCACGCGGATGCCGGCGGCGGCCAGCTTCTTCGCCGCGGCGTCGTTGCGGATGCCGGACTGGAACCACACCGCCTTGGGCTTCTTGGCGATGATGTCGTCCACGTGCTGGTCGATGTCACCGGGCCTGCGGAACACGTCCACCAGGTCGATGTCGCCCGGGATGTCCACCAGCTTCCGGTACACCGGCTTGCCCAGGATCACGGTCGCGTCCGGGTAGTAGACGGGCACCGGCACCACGTCCACGCCCGCCTTCGCCAGGTACTCCGGCACGTAGAACGCGGGCTGGGCGGAGTGGTCCTCCGTCTTGATGCCCAGCACCGCCACGCGCCTGGATTCCTGCACCACCCGCTTCACCCCCGCGTCATCCTCGATGAGGTACTCGTCGTGGCTCATGGCCCTTCCTCCTGAAGCGCTTCCGCCTGGGACTCGGTGGTGAGCGTCAGCGTGCCGCCCGCCTCCACCGCCTTCACCTTCAGCAGGCGGCGCACCGGGATGAACCGGGCCCACGTCACCACCTGCTCGCCTTCACACGTCACGCCCTTCGAAAGCTCGGGCGAACCGGCCTCCGCCCACACGGCCTTGAGCTCCGCCGGAGCCTTGGGAGGCAGCGCGTCCAGGCACCTCAGCGTCAGCACCACCGCGTCGCCGAACGTCGTGAGCCGCGTGCCCTGCACCGTGCGCTCCAGCAGGAAGGCGCGCTCCTCGCCGTTGACGTCCACGGAGTCCACCGCCCAGGTGCGCTGCCCCTCCACCAGGTTGCGCTGGAGCAGCCCCGCGTACTTCGCCTCCCACTCGCGGCGCGTGCGGATCTCCAGCGACTCCGGGCTGAAGAAGCGCTCCACCTCCGGCACGCCGGTGCCTTCGGGCGCCACCTGCCGCAGCGCCTCCTGCGCGGCCTCCGGTCCCACCAGCTTCACGAAGGTGCCATCCGCCGCCAGCTGCATGCGCAGCGTGAAGCGCTCCAGCACGGCGCCGGACAGGGACGGCACGTCGTGCCCGTCATGCGCCTGTCGCGGGGTGCGCACGGCCTGGGCCACGCGCCAGCCACCGTCGGACGGGGTGAAGCGCGTCTCGGTGGTGAAGGCCGCCTCGTCGCGCACTTCCGGCTGCCCCTTGCGCTGGAGGGTGCGGGTGGCGCTCACGGACTCGGTGAGGAGGCGATCCACGGGGGGCTTGAAGTCCAGACGCACCGGCGGCGGCAGCCCCGGCGCGGGGTTGAGCGGCGGATACCGGGACTTGCACCCGGCAGCCAGCGACAGCAGGAGACAGCTCCACAAGAGGCCCGTACGCATGCGCTCGCGAACGCTGGCAGAAAGCCAGGGCGCCCGCGAGCGTCTTGCAACGTCCTGGTGTGGAGTGTCAGCGCGCGGTCGACACTAGGGGTGGCGTGTCTCGCCCTCGGAGGCACCCTCGATGCGGTCGCGCCCGATGTTGCGCCGGTCGCGGTCCACGCCATCGTCGTCCTTCAGGCCGTTCATCGCGAAGCGGCGCTCGGCCTCCGCCAGGTCGCGCAGCACGTGGTCGCGCAGCATGTACTCCTCCTGCGGCAGGGACTTGAGGATGTTGATGATGTCGACCGGGGCCTCGTTGTCCGCGGCGGCCTCGACGAGTTCCTCGCGCTTCGCCGGGTACTCCACCCCATCCAGGTGCGGGGTGATGGAGCGCGAGGGATCCTCAGCCTTTCCGTAAGCCATCGTGTCTTCCACCTTTCTTGCGCCCGGAGCGTCCAGTGCCCGGACGGCCATCCATGCCTCAACGTGGGGATGACGCCCGCTCCGGGCCACCCTGCCGCCCGGCACCTCCTACGACGCCGGGCGGCCAAGGGACCGGCCGTCCTGCCCTCGTTCGCTTCAGGGTAGAGTCCCCCGGCGCCAACGCCCGCCGGAGTGTCCTCCTGATGTCCGCAGCCTCCCTGCTCGCCGCCTGGCTCACGCTCGCCAGCCCCCCCGCCGACCCGCCATCTCCTGCCCCCGCCACGGCCGCCAACACGGCCCCGCGCGACGTCTACGCGCTGGACGACGCCGCCTTCGTCGCCCAGGCCCGCCGGGACCTGGAGACGCTGCGCCAGGGGACGGAGGGGCTGCGCCGGCTGCGGGAGGAGGCCTTCCGCTCCAAGGCGCTGTACCAGCGCGGCAAGGACGCGCCGTACACGCCGGACGAGAAGCAGCTGCTGGTGTCCACCTGGGCCGCCTTCTTCGACTGCTTCGTCTCCACGGAGGTGGTGCGCCAGCGCTACTGGGACTTCCTCAAGGTGCCCGCCCTCACCCAGCCGAAGAAGCACGCCTGGGGCTTCCTCCTCACCCACGCGGCGCTCGCGTCGGAGCTGGCGCAGGGCATGGCCTTCGCGGACCTCACCGGGGGCCAGGCGCAGCTGGAGGTGCTGCTGGACGAGCCCGGCCCCGAGTACGGCCTGCCCGCGCGCGCCTTCAGCCGCTTCAAGGAGAAGGTCGTCCACGTGGGCACGAGCACGCAGCTCTTCACGGGCGACGGCTACCGCGCGACGCTGCACCCGGTGCTGGCGAAGTCCGGCGTGCTGAACGAGCCCGGCGTCCCCGCGCTCTTCCAGGCCATGCGGCAGGACAGCAAGACGGCCCGCTCGCGCCTCTTGAAGCGCGGCCCGGTGCTCTTCGCCAAGGCCGCGGCGGATCTCACCCAGGACACCACCGCGAGGGCGGTGTTCCCGGTGCAGAAGACGGTGGCGGAGTGGATGGGCGACACGCGCGTGCACCGCTCCGGCAGGCCGCTCATCTCCCGGGAGCAGGTGCTGGCGCTCCTGCCGCGCATGGCCCCGGGCGACGTGATGGTCGCGCGGCAGAACTGGTTTTTGTCCAACATCGGGCTGCCGGGCTTCTGGCCGCACGCGGAGCTCTACCTGGGCACCGCGCAGGAGCTCTCCCAGACCTTCGACGCGGACCCGGCGGTGAAGGCCTGGGTGGCCACCCTGCCCGGCCGTCCGGAGACGTTCACCGCCCACCTGGCGAAGGCCTTCCCCGCCAAGTGGGCCGAGTACACCGGCAAGGACGCGCACGGGGACCCGCTGCGCATCATCGAGTCCATCAGCGAGGGCGTGAGCTTCACCGGAGTGGAGCACGGCATGCACGTGGACTACCTGGGCGTGCTGCGGCCCCGGCTGTCCCAGGTGGACAAGGCCCGCGCCATCCTGCGCGCCTTCACCTTCCAGGGCCGGCCGTACGACTTCAACTTCGACTTCTTCTCTGATCAGTCGCTGGTGTGCACGGAGCTGGTGTGGAAGTCCTACGCCCCGTCGAAGGACATGAAGGGCCTGGACATCCCCCTGGTGAGCGTAGCGGGGCGCAGGACGCTGCCGGCGAACGAAATCGTGCGCGTGTTCGACGCCGAGTACGGCCAGCCCGGGCGGCAGTTCGACTTCGTCGCCTTCCTGGACGGGCGGGAGGGCTCGGCGGACGCCGTCGAAGCGAACGCCGAGTCCTTCCGTTACACCTACCGGCGGATGAAGTGGGACATCGCCCAAGAGTGAGGCTAGAGGCACCACACCATGACGGAAGAGACGGCGAACGAGTTCCTGGCCCTGGCCTCCCCCCTCTATGAGCGGATGATTGCCCAGCAGCAGGCGAAGGTGCTCAAGCTGGCGCGCGAGGCGGTGCCCAACATCGGGCCGGAGGAGCTGCGCAACCCGCACGACTTCCCCGAGCTGAAGGAGCACCCGACCTTCGAGTTCGAGGACGGCATCCTGGCGGGACTGATTTCAGCCCAGATGGCCCTGCGTGCGGAAATCAAGGGCCGGCTGCCCGCGGCACCCCCGGGCATCTGACGCCCGCCTGCCTGCTTTTGCCGTGAGGAGCATTCGTGGGTTACTGGTGCGCACCGTGAGCTTTTCCTCTGGTTTCGGCCCTCCGCTGGCGCGCGAGCGGTTGGTGTCTTCCCTGGCCGCGGATCCACCGCGGCTGGACCTGGCGGCCCTGGCCATCGCGACGTTGGGCCGTGAGGACCTGGATGCTCCGGCGTGTCTGCGGACGCTGGACGCGCTCGCCACGCGAGTGCAGCTGGAGGCGGAGCGCCTGCGCGAAAAGGGCGAGGCCCTGGCCCCGTTGCGCGCCCTGCGCCACGTGCTCGCGGACATCGAGGGCTTCCGGGGCAACGAGGACGACTACCACTCCCCGGACAACAGCTTCCTGGACCGGGTGCTGGAGCGGAAGGTGGGGCTGCCGATAACGCTGTCGGTGCTCTACCTGGAGGTGGCGCGCCGCGCGGGCATCCCGCTGTACGGCGTCCCCTTCCCCGGCCACTTCCTGGTGGCGTGCGACGCGGGCGACCACAAGCTGGTGATGGACCCGTTCCACCACGGCGACATCCTCACGGAGCACGGCTGCGAGGAGCTGCTCAAGCGCGTGGCGCCGCAGCTCAAGTTCGACCGGGCCATGCTCGCGCCCGCGCCGGTGGAGCTCATCGCGTACCGCATGCTGTCCAACCTGCGCCGCGTGTACCTGGGGCGCGACGACAGCCAGCAGGGGCTGGCGGTGGTGGACCTGCTGCTGCTGTTGGCCCCGGACCACCCGGGCGAGCTGCGCACCCGCGCGTCGCTGCTCACCACGCTGGGCGCCTTCCGCGCGGCGCTCAAGGACGTGGAGCGCTGCCTGGAGCTGTCCCCGGACGCGCCGGACCGCGAGCGCCTGGAGCTGTCCGCCCGGGAGCTGCGCGAGCGCGCCGAATTGCTCAACTGAAAGAAAGGGAACCCGTCGAATGTCGTCCGCGCCCGAGTCGCCCAAGTCCCAAGTGAAGCCCTGGCCGCGCCTGCGCCGGGGGCTGGAGCACGACTTCACGGTGGTGAAGGTGCGCGAGGACGCGATGGCGGATCCGCGCACCCACATGGAGCACCGCCGCGTGCGCATGGACTGCGCGGACTGGGTGAACGTCATCGCGGTGACGAAGCAGGACGAGCTGGTGATGGTGCGCCAGTTCCGCTGCGGCATCGACGCGGCGACGCTGGAGGCGCCCGGCGGCGTCATCGACCCGGGTGAAGACCCGGCCACCGCCGCCGCGCGCGAGCTGGAGGAGGAGACGGGCTACCGCGCCGGCCGGCTGGAGGCGCTGGGCGTCGTGCACCCCAACCCGGCCTTCCAGTCCAACCGCTGCCACACGTACCTGGCGCTGGACTGCGAGCGCGTGAGCGACGGGGACCCGGATGACGGCGAGGACATCGCCGTGGAGCTGCATCCGCGCGCGGACCTGCCCCGGCTCATTTTGGAAGGCCACATCACGCACTCGCTGGTGGTGGTGGCCTTCTTCCTGGAGCGGCTGCGCGCGGAAGCGAAGCGTTAAGCGGGCTCGCGCTCCCAGGTGCCGGAGCGTCCGCCGGATTTGTGGTCCAGCTGCACCGCTTCGATGACCATGCCGCGGTCCACGCTCTTGCACATGTCATAGACGGTGAGCGCCGCCGCGCACGCGGCCGTGAGCGCCTCCATTTCCACGCCCGTGCGGTCCACCGTCTTCACCCGCACGCGGACCTCCAGCCCTTCGTCCACGGGCGTGAGCGTCACGTCCACGCCCGCGAGCGCGATGGGGTGGCACAGGGGCACGAAGTCCGGGGTGCGCTTGGCTGCCATGATGCCGGCGAGCCGCGCCGCCGCGAGCACGTCACCCTTCTCCACCTGCCCCGCGAGGATGCGCTCCCGCGTCGCGGGCAGCATGCGCAGGCGCGCGGTGGCCACCGCCACGCGGTCCGTCTTCGGCTTGTCGCCGACATCCACCATCTTCACCGGCCAGCCCCCTTCGCCACCGCGGCGAGCAGGTCGTCCGCCACGTCGTCTGGATCCTCCAGCCCCACGGACACGCGGATGAGGCTGTCGCGGATGCCCGCCTGGGCGCGCTCCTCGGGCGTCATCCGGCGGGCGCTGGCGCTGGCCGCGTGCATCACCAGCGTGCCCACGTCACCCAGGGACGGCCCGGGCTTCGCCACGCGCAGCGACTCCAGGAACCGGTCCCCTTCCTTCTGCCCCGCGCCCTTGATTTCGAACGCCACCATGGGCCCGAAGCCGCCTTCCAGGACCCGCGCCGCCACCGCGTGGTCCGGATGGGAGGCGAGGCCCGGGTAGATGACCCGCTCCAGCAGCGGCGACTCCGAGAGCCGCTTCGCCACGTGGGCGGCGTGCTCGTTGTGGGCCTTCATGCGGACGGGCAGCGTGCGCAGGCCGCGCAGCGTGAGCCACGCCTCGAAGGGGCCCAGCACGTCACCGGACAGGATGCGCGCGGACCGTAGCGGATCAATCCGAGCCTTCGAGCCACTCACCGTGCCGCCCAGCGCGTCGCTGTGGCCGTTGAGCCACTTGCTCGTGGACTGCACCGAGTAGTCCGCGCCCAGCTCCAGCGCGCGCTGACCGAAGGGCGACGGGAACGTCGCGTCCACCGCGAACACCGCCCCCGCGTCCTTGCAGGCCTGCGCGAGCGCGCGGATGTCCGGCACGCGCAAGAGCGGGTTGGAGATGCTCTCCGCCAGCACCAGGCGCGGGCGCCACTCGCGGATGCGCGCGGGCGCGTCCGGGGACGTCTGGTCGAGCGGACGCAGCTCCACGCCCCAGCGCGCGCACAGGTTCTTGTAGAGCGCCCGGGTGACGCCGTAGCCGTCCGTGGGCATCACCAGCACGTCACCGGCCTTCCACGGCTGCGCGTCGAACAGCGAGCGCAGCGCGGCCATGCCGCTGGCGTAGGCGACGCAGGCCTCCGCGCCCTCCAGCGCCGCCACCGCCTCCTCCAGCAGCGCGGCGTTGGGCGCGCTGATGCGGGCGTAGGCGTAGTCCTTTCCGTCCAGCGCGTCGGACAGGTCGTCGCTGCTGTCGAACCAGTTCACCGCCGCCGGGAAGATGGGCGGCATGACGGGCACGGCCTTGCTCCCGGTGAGCCGGGAGCCCGCGTGCACCGCCACCGTCTTCTGCTTCGTCTTCATGCGCGTGTCGTCTCGCTCGGGACGGAAAGGAAGTGACTACTCGCCGTGCTCGATGAGCCAGCGCTCCGCGTCGATGGCGGCCATGCAGCCCGTGCCCGCCGCGGTGATGGCCTGGCGGTAGTAGCTGTCCTGCACGTCGCCGCAGGCGAAGACGCCCTCGACGTTGGTGCGCGTGCTGCCCGGAATCGTCTTCAGGTAGCCGCTCTGGTGCGTCTCCAGGATGCCCTGGAACAGCTCCGTGTTCGGCGTGTGGCCAATGGCCACGAACAGGCCGTGCGCGTTGACGAGCTTGCTGTCGCCCGTCTTGACGTTGCGCACCACGGCGCCCGTCATCCCCTTCCCGTCGCCCACGACCTCTTCCACCGCGGAGTCCCACATGAAGGAGATCTTCGGGTTGTTGAGCGCGCGCTCCTGCATCACCTTGGACGCGCGCAGCGAGTCGCGGCGGTGGATGAGCGTGACGTGGTTGACGATCTTCGCCAGGTACGTGGCCTCTTCCATGGCCGTGTCGCCGCCGCCCACCACCAGCACGTCCTGCTTCTTGAAGAAGGCGCCGTCACAGGTGGCGCACGCGGACACGCCGCGGTTCTTGTAGGTGTCCTCGCCCTTGACGCCCAGCCACTTGGCGGTGGCGCCCGTGGAGATGATGACCGTCTCCGAGCGCACCTGCATGCCGCTCTCGCTCTCCAGCAGGAAGGGCCGCTTGGAGAAGTCCACCTTGGTGACGTTCTCCATGTGGATGACGGTGCCGAAGCGCTCCGCCTGCTTCTGGAAGCGCTCCATCAGCTCCGGACCGGTGATGGCCTCCGGGAAGCCGGGGTAGTTCTCCACGTCGGTGGTGACCATGAGCTGGCCGCCCGGGACGCGCTGCGGGTGCTCCAGGGTGGGGCCGCCGGCGAACACCATGGGCTCCAGGTTGGCGCGCGCCGCGTAGATGGCGGCGGTGTAGCCCGCCGGTCCCGAGCCGATGATGGTGACCTTCTGGATCTTGTCCTGCGACACGGCGCCTCCTGCGCTCATACGTTGACGGGCCCGGACGGTAACAGACGCCGCCTTCCTGGCCATGATACGAACCTGGACCCCATGGATGCCGCTGTCCTCAAGAAGGTTGCGCTCTTCGAGGGATTGACCCAGGGCCAGCTCGCCAAGGTCGCCCGCCTGGCCCGCCCCCTGCCCCGCTTCTAGCTGGCGGCCCTGGCGCTTCTCGGCTCCTCGCACGCCAGGAGTGCGAGTGGAGCATCGCTGTCCGTCCCGCCACGGGGCCTCTTCTCGCGCCGCTGGACGGGCCCTGCCCCGGCGTCCAGGAGTGGCGCCTGGAGGGCACATGCCTTGCTCAAGCCCGCCGTCGCGTGGACGGAGGCGGGATGGAACAGGGTGGAGAGGCGTGGGCGGAGCCGGGCGAAGGGGAAGCCACGGGTGGCAGGTCGGTGAGGGCGCGAAGCCCGGGATTGGGGGATGCGCGCGAGCGCCTCTTCCGGCTGGGCGCGGAGGCCCTCACCGACCTGGAGTTGTTGGGACTCCTGTGGACGGAGGGGCTGGGGGACGCGGCGGACGGCGTGGCGAAAGGCGGGCTCAAGGCGCTGGTGCAGGAGGATCCGCGCGTCTTGTGCGCGCGGCGGGGCGTGGGGCCAGCCCGCACGTCCCGGCTGCTGGCGGCGCTGGAGCTGGGACGGCGCGCGCAGCGCTCTGCTGAGAAGCGGCCCCGGCTGCGCAATCCGAAGGAGGTGCACGCGTACCTGGCGCCCACGCTGGGCGCGCTCCGGCGCGAGGTGTTCCACGTGCTGTGCTTCAACCCGCGCAACGTGCTGGTGCAGGACGCGCGGGTGGCGGAAGGGACGCTGAGCGCGTGCCCGGTGGACCCACGGGAGGTGTTCGCGGCGGTGCTCGCCTCGCGGGCCACGGCCATCGTGTTCGCGCACAACCACCCCTCCGGAGACCCTGAGCCCAGCGTCCAGGACGTGGGGCTCACGGAGCACCTGGCGCGCGCGGCGGGGATATTGGGGGTGAAGCTGCTGGACCACGTCGTCGTGGGGGACGGCGCGTTCGTGTCCATGCTGGAGCGGGGCATCCTGCCGGACAGCGAGCGGGAGGGGCGGCGCAAGTGCGTCTCGGGCGGGAGCTGGTGATGGGGGCGTGCGTGCTGCTGAGGCTGGGGACGAGCTCCCTCCAGGTGGAGGTGCTGGAGGAGACGCGGGCCCAGGTGGTGCGGACCGACGGCGGGCAGGCATGCACGGTGGAGCGCTGGCGGCTGCCACCGGGCGTGCGCGAGGGAGACGTCCTCGTGGACGGCCGCCTGGACCCGGAGCGGACGGAGGCGCTGCGGCGCGAGGTGGCGTTGAAACGGGCCGCGCTGGCGGTTCCCCTTCCTCCGGGGCTCGAGCTGTGACGCGGGGACACCGGTATCCACGAGGGGATTGGCGTTGACGGCCCATCCAGGATGATGAACATGCGCGCGATGACGGAGTCCCTGCCCTTCCTCGAAGATGCCCAGCAGGGACTGGTGCGGCACTTCGGCCTGTCGGAGTTCCGCCCCGGCCAGGCGCCCGTCATCAGCTCCGTCCTCAGCGGCCGAAACACCGTGGTGGTCATGCCCACGGGCGCGGGCAAGTCGCTCTGCTACCAGCTCCCGGCGCTGCTCTTGCCGGGCATCACGCTGGTGGTGTCGCCGCTCATCGCGCTGATGAAGGACCAGGTGGAGCAGCTCGCCGCGAAGGGCATCGCGGCCACGTACATCAACTCGTCCCTGTCGGACGTGGAGCGGGCGGACCGCCTGCGCAAGCTGCGCGCCCGCGAGTACAAGCTGCTCTACGTGGCGCCGGAGCGCTTCCGCAGCGCAAGCTTCCTGGAGCTGGTGTCCGGGCTGGGCGTGGAGCTGTTGGCCGTGGACGAGGCGCACTGCATCTCCCAGTGGGGCCACGACTTCCGGCCGGACTACGCGCTCCTGGGTCAGGTGCGCAAGCGGCTGCGGCCCCCGCGCACGGTGGCGCTCACCGCCACGGCGACGCCGGAGGTGCGCGAGGACATCGTCCGGGTGCTCCTGATGAAGGACCCGGCGGTGTTCGCCCAGGGGTTCGACCGGCCCAACCTCTTCCTGGACGTGGTGAACGTCAGCGGGGACGAGGAGCGCCGGGACGCGTGCGCGAGCCTGGCGGCGAAGGGCGGCGGCAGCGGCATCATCTACTGCTCCACGCGCAAGGCGGCGGAAGGGATGCACTCCGCGCTCGTCACGCGCAAGGTGAAGGCGGTGCTGTACCACGCGGGCATGGAGGACGACGCCCGCCGCCGCGCGCAGGACGACTTCATGTCCGCGAAGGAGGCGGTGGCGGTGGCCACCAACGCCTTCGGCATGGGCATCGACAAGCCGGACATCCGCTTCGTCGCGCACGCAAACATCCCCCGGGCGGTGGAGGCGTACTACCAGGAGATTGGCCGCGCGGGCCGCGACGGCAACCCCGCCACGGCGGTGCTCCTGTTCAACCACGCGGACGTGTACACGCAGGAGCGCCTCATCGAGGGCAGCCACCCGTCCGAGTCCGTGCTGTCGGACATCTGGGCGCAGCTCCAGGCCGTGGAGGAGTTCGACCGGGGCGTGCACGCGCTCGCGGGCATGGTGGGCGCCAGCGAGTTCGAGGTCTCCGCCGCCCTCAAGATTTTCGAGCGCGAGGGCAAGCTCGAGCGCGGCGGCCGGGGTGAAGGTGAGTACGGCATCACGCTGACGGACAAGGCCGCCAGCGCGCAGCCGCACGCGGCGGAGTCCCAGCGGCTGTTGCGCTCGCTGCTGGAGACCTTCCCCGTGGGGCGGCAGGCCACCACGGAGCTGCCCATCCTCGCGCGGCGCACGGGGCTGACGGAGGACGACGTCCGGCACGCGCTGGGCCTGCTGGAGAAGTCGGGCGTGGTGCGGGTGCGCCGGCCGTTCGCGGGGCGCTCCATCCGCGCGCTGGAGCGCGTCCCGTTCCGCGAGCTCTCGGTGGACCTGTCCCGGGTGCGCGAGCAGGAGCGGCTCAACCGGCTGATGCTCAAGCGGATGGCGGACTACGCGTACACGCCGAAGTGCCGGCGCGCGTTCATCCTGCGCTACTTCGGGCAGGCGGACGCGGCGGCGGTGTGCGGCAAGTGCGACCGGTGCGCGGGCAGCATGATGCCCAAGCCGTCCGGCTCCGCCTCGCGCTCCGCGCCGGCCGCGTCCGGGGCGCCGGTGATGGCGTACAGCGAGCTGGCCTCCATGGAGCTGCGCCGCTGGCGCAAGGACCTGGCGAAGGACCTGGGCGTCCCGCCCTTCATCATCTTCAACGACGCGACGCTGCTGGGGCTGGCCGCCGCGCTGCCCGTGGACCGGGAGTCCTTCCTCGCGGTGAAGGGCACCGGGGAGAGCCGCTGGGAGCGCTTCGGCCCCAAGGTGGTGGACATCTGCCTGATGGCGCGCGCGGCGGGCCATGAGCCGCAGGCGGCGCCCGTGGCCCCGCGCATCCGCAAGGCGAAGTCGCGCCGCTAGCCGTTCTAGCCCTTGCCGGGCCGGGGGCCTTCACCGCCGCCGCGCGTGGCCCGCAGCAGCGCCCACCGCAGCACCGCCATGATGGCGCCCACGACCAGGGCCAGCAGGAAGATGACCGCCACGGTGACGAGGCCGAAGACGACGCGCACGCCCAGGTCGGTGATGCGGCCGTTGAAGTACGCCTCGCGCAGCGGCTCCATGGCGCGCACCAGCTCCAGCGCCCGCGCCGGCAGCGAGTCGAGCGCCATGGAGAGGCGCTCGAAGAAGGGCGCGTGGTACCGCCGCCGGATGGACTCCACGACGATGCCCGTCAGCAGGTAGAGCACCGACAGCAGGAAGGCGTTGCCCCACATGACCTTCAGCAGGGGGGAGGACGGGGGCCGCGGGTCGCTCACGTCGACCACGCTAGCGCGACGCCCGGCGCTTGAGGAGCGGAAGGGCCTTCTTCACCCGGCTCGCCTCCGGCGCGCCCCCCGCGAGCTTGAGGAAGGCCTCGTAGGCCTCCACCGCCCGGGGCAGCTCCGCCGTCTCGCGCACCAGCACGTCCGCCAGCGCCAGGTGCGCCAGGCCGTCCGTGGGCTCCAGCTCCACGGCCTTGGCCAGCGCCTCGCGCGCGGGGGCCTCCTGGCGCTGCTTGAAGGCCACCAGGCCCAGGGCCAGGTACGCGCGCCCGTTGTAGGGGGCCAGCTTCACTGCCTCGTCCGCCGCCGCGCGGGCCTCCTTCACGGCCCCGGCGCCCAGCAGCACGCGCGCCAGCGTCACCTGGGCGAAGGCCTTGTCCCAGACGGTGGGCGCCTTGTCGGCCAGGTCCTTCAGCGTGCGCGCCGCGCCACGGCCACCGCCCGGCAGCTGCGTGTACAGCTCGCCCACGCGGCCGCACGTCGCGTCCGGCCCTTCCCGCCGCGCCGCCGCGAAGGCCGCGTCCGCGCTCTCCACCTGCCCCTGGCGCAGGAACGCCTGGGCGATTTCGCAGAAGGTGTCCGGGTCCTTGGAGTCCAGCTTGTTGGCGCGCTCCAGCGCGGAGAAGCCGCCCTTCGCGTCGCCGTTGGCGAACAGGAGCGCCGCGCGCAGCCGCTGCCCCTCCGCGTCGTCCGGCGCCAGCTTCACCGCCCGGCCGGACGCGCCCTCCGCCTCCTTGCGGCGGCCGGACTGGTACAGCGCCAGCGCGAAGCCCTTCTGCGCGGCCGCGCTGCCCGGGTTGTCCAGCTGCCACGCCTCGAACTGCTTCAGCGCCTCCGGGGTGCGGCCCAGCGCCAGGAGCGTGCGCCCCAGGGCGTCGCGGGCCTCGCCGTGCGCGCCGTTGCGCTCCACCGCCTGCGTCAGCGGCTTGAGCGCCATGTCCGGCAGGCCGCGCGACAGGAGTAGCCGCCCCAGCGAGCACGCGCCCTCGTAGTCGCGCGGGTCCTTCATCGCCTCGTCGAACTGGGTCTGCGCCTTGTCGAGCGCGCGCTCGCGCCAGTACACCTGTCCCAGCGCCACGCGCAGGTCCGTGCGGGGCTTCTTCGCCACCGCCTTCTCCAGCACGTCGCGAGCCTGGGCGGCGTTGCCCTCGTGCGCGTCCGCCAGCGCGAGCCACACGACGGCCTCCGGCGGATAGCGGTCGTTCACGCGCGTCTTTCCCAGCTCCGCGCGGGCGCGCTTCCAGTCCCCGAGCCGCGCGTACGCCGCGCCCCGCACCAGCGACACCTTGCGGCCCCCGTCGGCCTCCAGCCGCAGCAGGGCGTCCTTCTCGCGGTCGCGGTCCAGCAGCGTGCGCCCCAGGCCCTCCTTCGCGGCCTCGCTCTTGGGCTGTAGCTTCAGCGCGGCTTCATAGGCCTGCTGCGCGGCCTCCAGCTTGCCCGCCGCGCGGCCCGCGGCCCCGAGCGCCAGCTGGAAGTCCATGGCCAGCGGCCCCTGCGTGCCCTTGGAGAGCAGGGTGCGCGCCTCGTCGTACCTGCCCAGCGCGGACAGGATTTCGCCGTGCACCAGCTGCTGACGGGGCTGGAGCGCGGGGGGCACCTTGGCGTCCTGCGCGAGCGGCGCCACGTCCGCCAGCGCCGCGTCCAGGTCCTGCTCCAGCGCGAGCCGGCTCTCCGCCATCCCGATGCGGGCGGCGGCGTGCTCCTTGGAGACGTCGCGCGCGCGCTTGAACATCTCCAGCGCCTGCGCGAAGTCCTCGGAGGCGAGGTAGTAGTTGCCCAGCGCCACCAACGCGCGGACGTTGCCCGGCGAAGCCTTGAGCGCGCGGTCGAAGCGGTCCAGGGCCTTCTTCTCGTCCTTGGCGGCGATGAGCAGGCTGCCCGCGAGCGCGTGCACCTCCGTCACGTCGTCCTGCGAGGCGAGCAGCGCGCGGTTCGCGGACTCGCGGGCCCGGTCGTCGGCGACGAGCGCGTTGGTGGCCAGCACCAGGCCGTTGAAGCCGTCCTTCACGCCCGGCTTCTCCAGCGCCTCCAGCGCGAGCCGGCGGTCGTCCGCCCTGGCGCCGTGGTCCAGGTAGCGCAGCGCGTGCGCGTAGCCCGCGAGCGCCCACGCGGCGGGGCTCGCCTCGTCCATGTCGCGCGCGCGGTCGAGCTGGCGGAGCGCTTCATCCAGCGACGCGCCCGTGTCCTGCGCCACGGCGCGCTTCGCGAGCTCCAGCGTCTCCGACAGCGTCTGGCCACCCTGGCGGGAGCGGTAGAGGATGAAGAAGCCCGCGCTCGCGCCCAGGAAGATGAGGGCCACGAAGAGCGCCACGGTCTTCGCGCCATAGCGCTCGAGGAGGGACTGCTTCGCCCGCTCCTTGGCGATCTTCTCGTGCATCTCGCGCTCGTACTTCGCCGCGAGCGCCTCCGTCTCCTTCGCGTTCGCCGCCGCCTTGTTGCGCGCCGCGGCCGCCGCCAGCTCCGTCGCGTCCGGGATGTCGTCCAGCAGCGAGCGCTTGCCACCCGAAGCGACCGGAGCCGGAGTCACCGGCGCGGCCGCGCGAGCCCGCCCCGTCTCCGGAGGAGGAAGGTCCCCGAGCAGTCCCCCGCCCTGCGACGCGGAGGGTTCATCCTCGGGAGGCGCGTCGGGGAGATCCGCCAGCATCCCGGACCTGCGCCCGCGACTGGAGGCCCCTGGATCCGCCGCCTGCACGGGAGCGGGAGGAACCTCCGAGCCCTGCTCCGGCTCCGCCGGCGCACCGTCGCCAGCCGCCGGATCCGCGGGGTCACCCGAACCGGGCTCCTGGACCGCGGCCGAAGCGCCTTCGCTCGCCGGATCCGCTCCAGCGCCCGGATCCGACGGACCGCTGACCGCATGCTCGCGCCCCGACCCAGGCTCCTGCCCCGGATCCACCGGGCCGCCGCGCGACGCGTCCTGCTCACCCGCCTCCACGGGGCCGGGGCCCTGCGCGTCCTCCGGCACCGGCGTCCCGACGGGCGCCGTGGGTCCACCATGCGCCTCGACGGAGGCGACCCTGGAGGCCGCCTGCGCATCCGTTCCGCCCGCCGGCGTCTCCGTCCGGGCAGCGCGACGCGGCTCCAGACCCGCCGCCGCGGCGGCACGCGCCTCGAACGCGGACGGGGCCGCTTCCGGAGCAGGCGGCTCCGGCGCATCCTCCTCCGGCGCGGCCGCGGGGGTCGCCAGGACGCCCAGGTCCTCGAAGATGGGCGCCGGTCCACCGGACAGCGCCTGCTGGGCCTGATCCAACCACTGCTTCACGCGCCCGTTGTTGGGCTGCAGCGCCACGGCCTTGCGCAAGATCGGCAGCGCGGAGCGGTACAGCCCGCGCTGCAGGAGCACGTCGCCAATGAGGTTGTAGGCGTACGGGTTGTCCCGCTCGATGGCGATGGCCTGGTCGAACTGCTCCATCGCCTCCGCGGGCCGCCCCAGCTGGATGAGCGCCTTGCCCCACAGCACCCGGCCCACGGTGGACGTGGGGTGGTGGGAGATGCCCTGCGTACACACCTCGATGGTGCGCTGCGCGTCTCCCTTCTCCAGCAACGCCTTCGCCAGCTCCACGAAGACGGAAGAGGTCGGGTCCTGCCGGAGGAGCTGCTCGTAACGCTCCACCATCGACTTGGCCATGTTGAGTCGCGACTCCGGTGCGCTAAGCGGGGGAGCGCGGACCATACCACTGCCCTCGTCCGTTCCGCCCAGCGGCTGGTAGCGTCGCGGCCATGAAACGCCTGTCTGCCCTGATGGTCGCCCTGGTCCTCGGTGGGGCCTGTGCCCACACCCCTCCCAAGTCGGACCTGGAAGCGCTCAAGCCCGTCGTCGAGGGCTTCCACAAGAACCTGCGCTGGAGGAACTACCGCGCCCTGTCCACCTTCCTCGTCCCCGAGGAGCGCAAGGACTTCGACAGCAAGCGCCGCGAGCTCCACGACGACCGCGACCTCACCGTCACCGACTACGAAATCGAGGACGTGAAGCTCGCCGAGGACGGCCGCCGCGCCACCGTCCAAAGCCGCATCCAGTGGATGCGCCTGCCCTCCGTCACCGAGCAGAACGACACCGTCACCTCGGAGTTCATCTTCCGGGACGGCGTCTGGCTGCTGGAGCAGCAGCAGTCCGGTCCCTTCGCGGGTGAGCTGGAGCCACGGGAGGCACCGCCAGCGCCGTCTCCGTAGCCCGCAAAAAAGTCGCCCACCGTCTCGGGGCCGGCCGAGACGATGGGCGTCGAGGGTTCCCCAATGGAACCCCCTACCAGGGTGACGATGTCGCGCGGTACTTCCGGCCCGCTGCGACCCCGCCGTGTTGCCTGGTCTCTAGAGCAATGCGGGTGCCAACCTCCCCGC
>NZ_RAWC01000009.1:0-92344 GCF_003611685.1 Corallococcus sp. CA049B
CAGCGGCCAGCCTGGGGGCGACGGGGGGCCTGCGGGTGGAGTTCGACAAGGGCAAGCCGACGCACCTGGTGAAGTCGGTGTCGTTCGAGGGCTCGGGCGCGGCGGGAGCGGCCACGGGGCTCAAGGGCAAGGCGGACCTCAACCTGGGCGGAGAGGTCAGCGGCTCGGTGAGCATCGAGACGAAGACGCCGCTGGATGCGAGCAAGCTGGACGGCAACGACGTGCTGTCGTTCCTGACGGGCTCCAAGAGCGATGCGCTCGTGGGGCCCTCGGAGACGAGCATCACCGTGGAAGGCTCGGTGGATAGGGGCAACCAGGGCCAGTACTTCACGGCGGAGGTGAGCGGGCTGACCGACAAGGAAGTGCAGTCGGTGACGGACAAGTTGAAGGCCGGCAAGTTCGAGAACGCCTTCGACGACCTGAAGAAGGAAGCAAAGGTCACCCAGGGCCGCTTCAAGGACCGTGAGCTGGGCGTGGGGGCGAAGCTGGGCGTGGTGGACTTCGAGCTCAGCGCGCGGCACCGCGACGTGACGGCGGAAGGCGGCGGCGGCGGGAATGGAAGCACCACGGTCAGTCTTGGCGGCGGCAAGCGGCGTGGGGGCAGCGACGGGCCGTCGGGGAGCCATGGCTCGACGGGAGGCCCCAACCGCTCGACGGGCAATGAAGCAACTGGCGGAACGGGACCGTCCACGAAGAAGCCTGGGAACACCTCGACGGGAGGAGATGGACAGCCCGGCTCGAAGGATGGGGAGAAGCCATCCGCGAAGCTCCCTGCGAACACGACGGAGGACCGGGAGTCGCCCACCGTGTATCGGGTGAATCCCGCGACGGGACGGCTCGGGCCCGTGCCGCCTCAGGATGGCGGGCCCTCTCGTGCAGGGAGGTCCGAAAAGCCGGGCGCCCCGGGGCCTGGTGCGGAGAGCCGTCCTCCGCGCACGGAAGAGCAGGGCGAGACGCGTCCCACCGCTGGGCGCCGCCCCGTGCCGGTCGTGAGGAACCCCGAGCTTCCCGGCCGCACCACGCACGTGCGCTACGACGACGGGAAGGTGCGCATCGAGGCCGGGCCGGATGCCACGGACAAGGACATCCAGGCGCACATGGAGACGGCGCGTGTCCTCCAGCGCTACGAGGGGGCCGTGGGGAAGGTGCGCCAGCTCATCGACAAGGTGAAGCAGGTCCTCACGGGGATGCCTGGCTACGGCAGTCAGGGCTTCGAGTCGCGGCTGGAGGTGAAGAAGCTGTCCAGCATCCTTCAGGACCTGGAGGCCACGCAGACGCAGTTCAACCGGGACATCGCAGGGGCGGCCGGAAGTGCAACGCCGCAGACGGCCGCGCAGCGCACGGAACTGGAGCAGCGTATCGCCAGCGTAGAGAGCCAGCTTCGCGAACACGCGGTGCAGGTGGACTCGCTGGCCAAGGGCAACGGCATCGTCGCAGAGCGGGATGACCGAGCGCCGACCACGACTGCCGAGGGCAAGACGCTCCCCCCGAAAGTTCAGCAGGCTGTGGAAACTGCGTGGGGCAATTTGACCAGTCCGGAGGACCGCCAGCGGTTGAGCACATTGCTCGGTAGCGACGGGTTGGCTGCGCTGGACCCAAGTGAGCAGGAGGCCATCTTCCGCATCGTAGGGGGGATGAATCCACAACTGTCACCGCCGATTCGTCGACAATTGTTTGATAATATCGATAAAGGCTATTTGGAATCGAATGAGTTCAATGACGTCAAGGACCAGGCTCAATACTTGAGACTCTTTGTTCCGCGGGCTGGAAAAGCTGTGATGGGCATGCCCACGGGCGACGACAAAGTTCCCACGGAGGTCTCACCCTACGCGGAGCGTCGAAAGAAGGCGCAGGAGGGGCCGGGGGTTCAGAAGACCGAGGTCGACGCCAACCCACCAACAAAGAAGTACATGGTGAGGGTGGGTGAGCAGGAGATTCCGGTGACGATGTGGCCAGCGGACCTTGTTCCTCAAGGACGGAAACTGCCGACCATCAAGCAAGTTGAAAATGCGATTGCTTCGCTGCCTGATTGGGCTCTTAAGGCCCTGGTTTCTGTCCAGGCGGACGTGCACCCGCATTTTCTCGACCGTCGGAACAGTGGTTCGAGTCCAGGGAAAGCTGACCCGACTCATGCGACCTTCATGGCTGCCGGTGCGGATGGAAAACTCACCATCCATCCTGTTTCAGACGTGGACGATCAGAATCGCATTGATGGAGAAATGGTTCACGAAATGGCGCACACGGTTTCCAAACAAGCCTGGTCAAAAAAGACGGACTGGGATCCTTGGAGAAAGGCGATGGGGAGCGACGCCATGAGTCCTTCGCGCTATCCCATCAGGAGGAAGGACAAGGCGATGGAACTCTCAATAGAGGACGGGCGAAAGCGTGCACTCGATGACGCGATGCAGGAGGACTTCAGCGAGGCCGTCAAGCTCTACGACCAAGCCATCAATAATCCCGATCCGCGCGTGGAGCAGGAGTTGCGCGCCCTGATGCCGATGCGGTTCGCGCTGCTTGAAGAATTCTTCAGAGAGCAGCCGTGGGTGAGCATGCAGACTGGCAAGAAGTGAAGCAGGCGCTGTCGCATCCCGAGGCGTGGGCTCACTTCCTCGTCTCCGCGACCTCCTCCCAAAGGCTTATACACTCCAGCGCCACGCCCAGCGGTGCTCGTCGTTCCGCAGTCCGGAGGAACACTGCGCGAGTTGGTGCGGTTCGTGTTCTCAATGTCTGTGCTCAGTGCGGTGTTTTTTGCGTGTGGTTCGTCCGCTGGTGTGGGATTCTGTCTATTGTCGCAGCCAGATGATAATGACCGTGCCAGCCATGGGGGGAGGCGCATCTGCGCAAAGAGCAATACGGCCAGAGCTGGAATCGTGAAGAAGTCCCTCCTGGGTGAGTTGATACGCCGGGAGCCGTTGCTCTTGTTGGAACGCCTCCAGCTTCCTTCTTGCATCGCGCATTAGAGATTGGGCTTTCCTGGCGGTCACGGCGTCCTCGAGGCGCATGGGGCGCCCTGAATGGCGGTCATACGTCACACAGGAAAGGCTGTTGTTGGCATGTGCGCCACCTGAATATTCTGAGTGGCCTGTGTATGCGGAGACGAAGCTTTCGCTTGCGTGAGCAATTTTGACCACTCGCTCCAGGCTGCCCTCTTCCTTCAGGATGTTCTTTTCATTCCGGGTGGGAGCCAGGGAGATCAGTTCGCGTCCGCTGCGGAGATCCTTCAGCCCGTCCAGGCAGGCGAGTCCCTCGCAGTGGCTCACGACCGCGACATTGTCTGTTTGCTCCCGCACCCCATCAGCAGGTTGCGAGCGCTGACGCACCATGGCTGTGCTGGGGAAGCGACTGCGGGGCGTGGGAGCGACCTCCTCGAGACTCACGAGGCCCACGTCGGCAGGAGGTGCGGGTACGCCTGCATCTGGTGGGAGCGGAGAGGGCTCCGGCACGACTTCCATCTCCGGGCTTGGGTTCTCCACCGTTATCGGGAGGCCCGCATCCATGCCTGCGTCAATTGACGGGGAGCCTGTGCCTTGAGCCGTCACGGATGGGCCGTGATTGCATCCCATGGTCCATGCAGCCATCCCCACGACGACAGCACGGAGCATATGTTGCTTGATTCGGGGAGGATTGAGCGTCGCAGTCATGAGTCACTCCAGTATGGGCAAGACCACAGCCGCGGCGGAAGTCCACTGTGCAGCGCGATGCACAAGTACGCGGCCTCATGCATACCGGGACGGCCGTCCTTCCCGCCGGGGTGGGTGCATGCGCTGGCACATGCGTTGCTCCAGACAGTTGGACATGGTCGATCTCATCGTGCTGTTCGTGTGCTTCATCGTCCTCTCAGGGCCCGTGTTTCTCGTGGCGGGAAGCGTCGACATGTCGAAGGGCTCCGGAACCCGTGGAGGCATCCTGGCGGTCCTGGGCGCCTCGACGATGGGGCTCGTGTACTGGGCCTACAGTGCAATCAGTTACATGAATTTCTCGAAGGGGCGCGTGCTGCGTCTCAAGGGGCGCGCTCGCGTGGCCCGCAGGGCCCTGGGCGGCGGCTGGGCGGACGACGCCACTCCAGGGCTGGAGGGGCTCACGCCCTGGCAGCGAACCGTGCTGGGGGAGGCTTGGCTGTACTCCGCGGGCATGGAGCACGCGTCGGTTCCAGCCTTCGCGAAGCTGTCGCTCAAGCTCTCCGCCCTGGGGGCGCCCTTGGAGCTGCTGGAGGCGTGTCACCTGGCGGCCCTGGACGAGGTCCGTCATGCCCGGCGGTGTTTCGCGCTCGCCCGGGCCTACTCGGGGCTGCCCTGGAGCGCGGGAATGATTCCGGAGCTGAGCCAGGACCGTCCCCAGCGTCCCAGTCCAGCCGAAGGGAACGACTGGTCGCGCTTGGTGCGCGGGTCGTTGCTGGATGGATGTCTGGGGGAAGGGCTTGCCGCCAGCGTCGCCGCTGAGGCGTCAAGGGGGGGCCAGCGACCCGGTCGTGCGTGAGATCCTGGCGGTCATCGCCGACGATGAGCGACGGCACGCGGAGCTGGCCTGGGACGTCATTGCCTTCGCCCTGGAGCGAGGCGGCGGCACGGCGAAGCAGGCGCTGCGTCAGGCATTGGAAGCGCTGGAGACACAACGCACGCCTTCACTCCCCAGCATCCCGGGAGTCGACGAGGCCTTCCTGGCGCGCAACGGTGTGTTGCCCCAGGCGGAGCTGGGACGGCTGATGGAGGAATGCATCCAGCGAACGCGGGCGCGGTCAGCACTGCTCCCCAGCTGAGGTATCAGCCCAGCGTCAGCAGCGCGCCGCAGACCATCATCCCCACGCCCACGACGAGCTTCCATGACATGGGCTCTCCCAGCAGGCCCCACGCCAGGACGAGCGTGAGGGCCAGGCTGAGCTTGTCGATGGGCGCCACCCGCGAGGCGGGAGCGAGCTGGAGCGCTCGGAAGTAGGCCAGCCACGACAGGCCCGTGGCCACGCCGGAGAGCGCGAGGAAGAGGAGCGTGCGGCGGCTGAGGGAGGGAAGGGCGGCGCCCTCTCCACGGGCCAGCGCGAGCGTCCAGGCGAAGACGAGCACCACCACGGTGCGCAGGGCGGTGGCGAGCGTGGACGGCACTCCCTCCACTCCCACCTTTCCCAGAATGGCGGTCAGCGCGGCGAAACCCGCGGCGGCCAGGGCGTAGATCCACCACGTCATGTGTGTGACTCCAGGGGCAGCGGCATGGACACCGAAAGCAGAAGCCCAGCAACCCGGTGGGGTTGCTGGGCCTCTGTACATCCACTTCCTGGCGGAGGACTACCGGACGACGGTCAGCGCCGTGTCATCGATGAAGAAGCTCGTCGCCAGCGACGAGTCCTCCGTGCCGTTGAAGTAGATGCGGACGGTCTGGCCCTTGTACGCGGCCAGGTTGAACGTCCGCTGGACGTAGGCCGTGCCCTTGTCCAGGTTGCTGTACGTGGCCAGCGTGGCCAGCACCGTGCCCGCGCTGTTGCGGACCTGGACGGCCAGCTTGTCGTAGGCCGTCGTGGTCGTCGTCTCGGACGAGGTGATGCGCGCCCAGAAGGTGAACGTGGCGCTGCACGCCGAGGCGGGGATGGTGACGTCCTGGTAGGCGAACTCGGTGCGCGTGGTGCCGTAGCCGTTCATGTAGGCCTTGTACGTGCCCGTGCGCGGCGCGCTGCCGGACGTGGTGCCGTCGATGACGCCGGACGACGTGGTCCAGCCCGTGTTGCCGCTCTCGAAGCCCTCGTTGACGAAGAGCTGCTCGGTGATGGAGCAGCTGCCCGTGCCGTTGTTCACCGTCACCGACACCGTGGAGGACGTGCCCACGTTGTTCGCCGCGTCATACGCCTTCGTGGTCAGCGCGTAGGTGCCGTTGGCCACCGTCGCCGTGTTCCAGGAGAGGCTGTACGGCGAGGCCGTCGCCGTGCCCAGCAGCGTGGTGCCCGCGTAGAACTCCACGCGCGACACGCCCACGTTGTCGGTGGCGCTGGCGCTCAGGCTCGCGGTGCCGCTCAGCGTGGCGCCGCCCGCGGGCGAGGTGATGGACGTCGTGGGCGGGGTGGTGTCGCTGCCGCCGCCGCCGGTGATGAAGAGCGTGTACAGCAGCTTGTTGGGAGAGCCGGTCCCCGGGCTGGTGACCTTGTTCGGCGTGGCGTTGTTCACCAGCGCGTCGCGCACCTGCGCGGGTGTCGCGGTGGGGTTGGCGCTCAGGTAGAGCGCCGCGGCGCCGGCCACGTGCGGCGACGCCATGGACGTGCCGCTCATGGACGTGCTGGACGAGTTGCCGGAGTTCGACGCGGAGGTGATGCTCGAGCCCGGCGCGAAGATGTCCACGCACGTCCCGTAGTTGGAGAACGACGAGCGGCCGTCGCTGCTGGTGGTGGAGCCCACGGTGATGGCGTTGGGCGTGCGGGCCGGCGAGTAGTTGCAGGCGTTGGCGCTGTCATTGCCGGCGGCGACCACCGTGGTGACGCCCGCGGCGATCAGCCGCTCCGTCGCATCGTCGATGGCCTGGATGCCCACATCGCCCAGGCTCATGTTGGCGACCGCGGGCTTGACGTGGTTGGCCGCCACCCAGTCGATACCGCCAATGACCTGCGCGTCGTTGCCGTAGCCCGTGCAGTCCAGCACGCGCACGCCGTGGAGGGTGACCTTCTTCGCCACGCCCCAGGTCGTGCCGCCCACCGTGCCGGACACGTGCGTGCCGTGGCCATGGCAGTCAGACGGGTCGCTGTCGTTGTCGATGAAGTCGTAGCCGTTGCCGATGCGGCCGGTGAACTCGGTGTGGGTCTGCCGGATGCCGGTGTCGATGACGTACGCGTGCACGCCGGTGCCGTCGACGTTGTACGTGTAGGAGCTGTTGCGCGGCAGGTCCCGCTGGTCGATGCGGTCAATGCCCCAGGTCGCGTTGGTCTGCGTCGCGGACACGTGGATGAGGCCGTTCTCCTGCACGTACGCCACGCGCGGGTCGGACAGGAGGCGGCGGGCCTCGGCCTCGCTCATGTTCGCCAGGAAGCCGTGGATGGAGTGCTCGTAGGTCCGCAGCACCCGGCCGCTGGTGGCGGACACCAGCTCCCGGGCGATGTTCGCCGCGCCCAGCTGCCGGACCTCCTGCGTCGAGTCGCGCAGGACGACGATGTACTCGTTGGGGATGGCCCGCTCGCGGCGGATCATCTGCGCCGTCTGACCGATCTGCTCGCTGTCGGACTCCGGGCCCTCCGGCATCGGGCCGCACGCCGCGGCCAGAAGGGAGATGGCGCTCACCGCCTGGGTCAGTTTCAGTTTCATTCGGCCTCTCAGGGAACGTGCGGGCACCGGGTCGGAAGCCCTCGCACAAGCCGCGAAATTAGCTATTCTTGAATAACGGGTCAATGCGGCTTCCGGCGCCGTGGCCCCGTGTGTGTGCCAGGCATCGTCTGGGGCCGCGCGAGGCGGCGCGAGCTGCCACACTGCGCTGCACATCGGTGCGCCCACGGGGAGGCATGGCCATGGATGACGACGTGTTTCTCGAACGATTCTCACGAGGGGAGCTGAGCGGGTTCGCCCATCTCGACCATGTGCGGGTGGTCTACCTCTACACGCTCAGGGCGGGGCGTGATGCGGCCGTCGAGCTCACCCGCGCGGGCCTGCGGGCGCTGACGGGCCGGCTCGGAGTGCCGGAGAAGTATCACGAGACCATGACGGTCGCGTGGGTCCAGCTCGTCAGTGCGCGGGCTGCGGCCGAACCGGGCAGGGACTTCAGCGCGTTCGTAGAAGACAACCCACGCTTCCAGCGCAAGGACCTCCTCGAGGACTATTACTCCCGCGAGGTCCTCTTCGGCGCCGAGGCGCGGGGCCGGTTCGTCGAGCCGGACCTGCGACCGCTCCTGGGAGAGCGGCTACCTGCCGGCCTCTGAATGGAAGGGCCCCGTGGAGCCGCACACCGTCCCCACCATCGTCTGCGAACAGCGCTGGGGAAAGGAGGGCGACCCCGGGGCCAGCGTCAGTGAATTCCGATACGCCGCGGAGCCCTGGGGCCCCGAGCTCGACGGCCTCTCCAGCGCGCACCGGTTTGGCGAGCTGTTGCACGGGATGTACCGCCTCCAGCCCCAGGGCCCACCCAAGCCAGAGCGGGTCATCCGACTGGAGGACTGGGGCGTCTGGTGGCGCGACGGCGGGTACTGAGCTCCTTGCATTGAGCGAGCGTTCATTCAAAGATTGGGGGCATGCCTCGTACGGCTGACGCCAATGCAGTCCTCCGGGAGAAGACGCGGGAGCGCGTGCTCCAGGCCGCGGTGCGGCTCTTCTCCCGGCACGGCTTTGATGGGACCTCTGTCCGCGCGCTCGCGCAGGAGGCGGACATCGCCGTGGGGCTGCTCTATTCGCACTTCGAATCGAAGGAGGCGGTGCTTTCGGCGCTGATGCAGTCGTCGATGCTGGACGTCGCGCGGACGCTGGAGGCCGCGGACCTCGAGCCCACCGCGCGGGGCTTCGTCACGGTCCTGCTCACGTCCGCCGTGGAGATGATGGACGCGCACCGGGACCTCTGGCGGCTGAGCCAGGGCCTGCGTCACCAACCGGAGGTGCTGGCGCGGCTGAAGCTGCCGTTTGAGCACTTCCTGGGGGCCACGCACCAGCGGCTGAAAGCGGCGCTGGCGGCGCGCGGGGTGCCGGAGGCCGACATCGAAGCGCGGGTGCTCTTCGCCCTGGTGGAGGGCATCTCCCAGCAGTACGTGCAGCACGAAGGCGGCTACCCCGCCGCCGCGGTGATCCGCGCCGCGGCCCGAAGGTGGCCCGCGACTCCCTCACGCAAGCGAAAGGCAGACACCCCATGAAGCGGCTGAAGGTTCCGGGCGGTGAGATGGCGTGGCATGAGGAAGGGCAGGGCACGCCGGTGGTGCTGGTGCATGGGACGCCTTCGTCGTCGCGCGAGTGGCGGGACGTGGCCCGGCGGCTCTCGCCGTCCTACCGCGTGCTCGCGCCAGAGCACCTGGGCTTCGGTGACAGCGAAAGGCCCGGGGACTGGCGCACCTATTCGCTGCCCTGGCACGTGGAGAACCTGCGCGCCTGGTTCGACCAGATGGCGCTGGGGCCGTTCCACCTGGTGGTGCATGATTTCGGCGGGCCCATCGCGCTGCCGCTCGCCATCGCGGCGCCGGAGCGGGTGCTGAGCCTCACCGTGGTGCAGAGCTGGCTGTGGGACCTGAAGGGCCCCAACGTCGACAACGCGCTGATGCGGTGGCTGTATTTGTCCTGGAACTTCTCCGCGCGGACGCTGGTGAAGATGTCCTGGGGGCGCCGCACGAAGCTGACGCGGGAGCTGCACCAGTCCTTCCTGTCGCGGTTCCCGGACCGGGCGTCGCGGATGGGGACCTGGGGCTTCGCGCGCTCCATCTCCCACGAAGGCCCGTGGATGGACGAACAGGGGCAGGGCCTGGGCCGGCTCGCGGACGTTCCATCGCTGGTCGTCTGGGGGAGGGCGGACAAGCTCGTGAAGCCCGAGCACCTGTCACGGTGGAAGCAGGTGCTGCCCCGGGCGCGAGTGCTGGAGCTGGAGGACGTGGGCCACTTCCCGCAACTGGAAGCGCCTGACGCGGTGGGTGCCGCGCTGCTGGAGCAACTGGCCCGTGTGGGTCAGCCCCGCTCCATTGACGCCGTGTCGCCAGCGCCCGTTTGATCCTCGGCGCCCGCTGCTGCCCCCCAGGAGTCACCCCGTGCCTCATCCCAATGCCGAGACGGCGCTGGACATGCTGGAGTACTGCCGCTTCGCCTACAAGGCGTACGCCCAGGGCTGTGTCTATCCGATGGATCCGTTCTACGAATCCCACGGAGCCGGGATGTGGCAGGGCGCGAGGGATCGCGTCCTGGCCCAGGTGCATAAGCTGCTCGGCAGCGAATCGGACATCCACAAGTTCGACCCCATCGAATACGACCTGAGGACGCCGCCGAACCCCCGGAGCGGGGTCGTGTACCGGGGCGGCACGGGCGCCGCTCCGTACATCCTGTTCCAGCCTCGGGAGCTGGACCGCTCCATCTCCTTCTCGAAGGGCGTGGACCTGGAGGGGGAGGACATCCCCATCAAGGTCCAGGAGCTCTTCGGGGAGCGGACGCTGCTGGGCCTGGAGCACTCCGAGGCGAGCGGCTCGAAGCGGTGCTGCTACTTCCAGGGCAAGACGGGGATGACGCAGACGCACCCCACGGCGGGCTGGCCCAGCTGGATGGGCGCCGCCATCTACGACCCCGACCTCGAGCGGCTGACGGTGGTCTTTCGCGGCAGCCGGAGCGGAAGCGGCGGGCGCGCGCTGGGGCAGGCGCTGGTCAACAGCGCGGGCAGCCCGGACTGGGTCACCGACATGAACCACCTGAAGGAGGTGGCGGTCGGCCGGTTCAGCAACGCGAAGCTCTCCGCCGGCTTCTGGTACGCCTACGCGAGCTGCCAGGAGTCCCTGGCGGCGGCCTGCCTGGAGGCGATGCACGGCCGCGTTCCTCGGGAGATCGTCTTCACCGGCCACAGCCTGGGCGGCGCGCTCGCGCAGTGCGCCTACCTGGACCTGGCGGGTGGTGAGCTCCTGGCGAAGGTCTACGCGAAGATCAAGAGCCGGGTGAGCGTCTACTGCTACGCCATCTCCGCGCCGCCCGTGGTGCTGGGAGAGAAGTCGAAGGAGAAGCTGGAGCTGCACATCGGCGGGCCCGCGCAGGTGTTCCACTACTTCTCGCCGTACGACGCCGTGCACAACAGCAAGAAGGTGAAGACCTCCGGGGTGACGGCCGTGAACTCGGTGGTGGGCGTGTTCACGCATCCGCTCACGTCACCGTGCCATCTGGGGCAGGAGATTCCCCTGAAGGATTGCACGCTTGCCTTCCCGGACGCGCATGAGCCCGAGGAGGTGCGCAAGGGGCTCGTCGGGCTCATCCGGAAGGAGAGCCGGATGGGCCTGCCCGCGGATCCGGGCTTCTGGCCCACGTTCGACTTCAATCCCACCGGGGCCTGGGGGGCTTCGGTGCGGCCGGGTGGGGATTGGGCCGCGGAGGCGCTCGCGGCGCACCTGAAGATCGCGCTCATCACCAGTGTCTCGGAGGAGCGGGCGCGGGTGCGCGCGCAGCTCTGGGCGGACGTGGTCAAGGGCAGTGGGAAGAAGAAGGCCGACTACGAGGTCTTGGACGACACGGATGGGGCCTCGTTCGATGCCTTCGCGGATGCGTGTGGCCTGGTGTCGGAGCTGAGCAATCCCTTCACGGACAACCGCTCACGCAACAAGACGCAGCTGCGGGCCCTGCGCAACGAGATGATCAAATCCTACCAGGGGGCCTCGGGCCACAAGGCCTCCTCCAGTGTCTACTTCGTCATGCTCCAGTACCTGACCGCCGCGCAGTACGGGCTGGACATCGTCTGAGTCGGGGTCCCAGGGGCGGAGGCATCACTTCCGGTTCGCGCAGAAGGGGGCGTCGAAGGTTCCCGACAAACCGGTCGTCATTCCGTCGGATTTTTCCTGGACCTGGACATCGAAGCTTCCAACGAGCCGGTCCGTCGTCGCGGTCGTCAGGTGGATGCTCCCGCTGGTGGCCACCGCGAGTGTCTCCGTTCCTCCGTCCGTGAGACTCCGCTGGACCTGGACGAACCCGGGGCCGGTGGCGGTGCCGACCTCGAAGGTCCCTGCCGCAGGGGGGCCGATGACCCAGACCGTCACGAAGCGGGACGGCGGGAGGACATAGCCGGCGTCCGCGGGGGTCGTGCAGAGCCCGGAGAAGTCGCTGTCGGCCAGCACGGCAATCGAGAAAGAGGTCCCGCCGTCGGGGCTGCGCGGCAGGAGTTCGCCGGACCAGGTCACCGGGAAGGCCGTGTCGCCCTGCAAGGACCCCACGCCCTCCGTCTGCTCCGACTTGGAGCCGCAGGCAGGAAGGATGAGCAATCCGATGACGGGAAGGAGGTTCAAGCGCATGGGCGTCCTCGATGAGCGGGCGGGGCGTGCTGGGGACTCTATGTGAGCAGTGGGAATCCCATCCGGCCATTGTACCGGGGACAGGGGCACACGCTCCTAGCGCGTCGCGACGATGAACAGCCGGGGGAAGGGCAACAGGACCGTCCCGTCGGGAAGCGCCGGGTACGCCTGGGCAATCCCTTCCTGGTAGCGGCCGAGGAAGTCTGTCTTCTCCCCCGCGTCGAGCGGTTCGAGGAAGGGCCGGAGTCCTGAACCCTTGAACCACTCCACCACCGCGCTGGCGCCTCCGGTCAGCGGGTGGAAGTAGGTCGTGCGCCAGACGTCCACCGTGGCTCCGGCGTCGCGCAGCGTGCGGAAGTACCAGTTGGCGTCATGGCGCTCGGTCCGGGCGCTCGCGGCTCCCTTCAGTTTGTCCGCCCAGGGACCCGCGCTGGCGGTCTCCCGCATCAGCCGGTGGGACGGCTCCTCCAGGTTGTCCGGCAGCTGCACCGCGAGGCTCCCACCCGGCGCCAGCTTGTGGAGGAGCGCGGGCATCAAAATGGCGTGGTCCGGCACCCACTGCAGCACCGCGTTCGCCAGGAGGGCGTCGTAGGGGCCCGGGTCGCTCCAGGTCGCGATGTCTCCCAGGTCGAACCGCACGTCCGGCAGGCGCTTGCGCGCCGCGGCGAGCATGTCCGGCGAGCTGTCCATTCCGGTGACGGCGGCCTTGGGGAAGCGGGCGCGCAGCAGCTCCGTGGAGTTGCCGGGGCCGCAGCCGATGTCCGCCGCGCGCTTCACGTCGGCCGTGGGAACCCGCGCGAGCAGGTCCCGGATGGGGCGGTTCCGTTCGTCCTCGAAGCGCGTGTACTGCGCCGCTGACCAGTCCATGGGCGTCCCCTCTTTTCTTGGGAACCTACCGCGTCATGGCGGTGTCATGGATGGTCCATGTCTTGGCGGGCATGCGCCTGCCATTCGCGGATGGGTTAGCGTTCAATCATGCGCCTTTATCGTGCTTCCGCTGTCGTGTTGCTGATGGGGTTCCTCGCCTCGGGATGCAAACGGGACGCGGACGTTCCTCCACCCAAGGCCGCCGCCCCGAGTGAAACACCCGCGCCCTTCATCCAGGCGGGACTGACGGCCCCCGCCACCGTCGCGGGACAACCGGACACGGGCGAGGTGGACCTCGCGGCGCTGCGCGACTCCGTGGCGGATCCGAAGGTGCTCTCCGAGGAGGAGGTCGCGGCGCTCTCGCGAGCCGCCGCCCGTCCACCGGAGGACCTTGCGCGCGTGGCCGCACCCGCTCCGTCACGCTCGCGCGCCCTTGAGGCCCCGGGGCTGGGGGAGGCGGAGCTGTTGGACGCCACGATGGGTGAGCAGATGGAGCGCCGCCAGAGGGATGCTCGCGCGGACCGTGCACGGCTCGCGGCCATGCCCGCCGCGCGGGCCCCCGCTGAGCCGGAAGCGGATGGAGTCGAGGGCGGTGTGGCCGGCGGTGTCGTCGGAGGCGTTGTTGGAAACATGTTCGGAGCGTCGCCCCCCTCGGGCGCGCCACCTCCTTCGGAGCAGCGCCGCCGTGAGATCATCCAGATCATCAAGGGCAGCGGTGGCGGTGGCGGTGGCAGCGCCGCTGGCGGCTTCGGCTCCGGTTCTGGGGCGACGCCCGCGAAGAAGCAGGCCGCCAAGGCGGATGAGGCCCCGAAGCCCGTGCTGCCTCGCGTAGAGGCCGCTCCTCGCGCCGCCAAGGTGCTGGTCATGGGCGATGACGGCCGCTACCAGCCCCTCAAGGCCCGAGCCGTGCGCGTCGTCACGTACATCCAGGGCGCCCGCGCGCGGACCGTGGTTGATCACCTCTTCGAGAACGACTCCGGCCGCAGCCTCGAAGGCACGTTCTATTACCCGCTCCCCGGCGGCGCGACGGTGGCGGGCTTCGCGCTGTACTCGGGGGCGGTGGCGGTGGACACGCCCTCGCTGTTCCAGTCGCCGGACCTGCTGCCTCCCCTGGGGGATGACTCGGAGGAGCTGGAGCGGCTCGCGGCCTCCGCGCCGCCCTCGCCCCGTGGCGCGAAGCGCTCCTGGGGCGACATCCAGGAGGCCCGCGTCGTGGAGCAGAAGCGCGCGCGGGAGGTGTACGAAGACGTCGTGCGCCGCAACGTGGACCCCGCGCTGCTCGAATGGTCGGGCGCGTCCACCTTCAGCGCCCGCGTCTTTCCCCTGCCGCCGAAGTCCCTCAAGCGCGTCGTCATCGCGTATGAGCAGACGCTCCTCTTCGACGGAACCCACCTGCGCTACACGTGGCCGCTGCCTCCGGGCGCGGGCAAGGAGCTGCGCGTCTCCGCCCGCGTGCACGTGGATCCCCACCAGGTCTCGCAAATCCTCGTGGAGCCGGAGGGGGTGGTCACGAAGCGCAGCAAGCTGGACCCCTGGTGGGTCCACGACCTTCCCACGCTCACCGGGGACGGCGCGCTGAGCGTGGCCCTGGCGCCTCGGGAGAAGGACGCGGACGTGCTGGTGGGCTCGGACGACGCGGGACTTCCGGGCCGCGCCTTCCATGCGCGGGTGCGGCTGCCGGAGCAGCTCACCTCGGGTGCGGAGGGGCCTCCCACGGGCCGCGCGGTGCTGGTGGTGGACACCTCGCTGTCCGCCGAGGACGGCAACGCCTGGGCCATCCAGGCGGCCACGCTGCGCGCCCTCCTGGAGAAGGACGCGACGTTGAAGGAGTACGCGGTGCTCCTCTTCGACGTGCGTCCGCGCTGGCTGCACGGACCGGGCTTCCGGCCGAACGACGCGGCGAACCGCCAGGCCAGCTTCGCGGAGCTGGAGCGCGTCTTCCTGGAGGGCGCGTCACACGTGGACGGCGCGTTGGACGAGCTGGACCGGGCCGGGCGTGAGTGGCTCAAGCCCGCCGCCGCCGGGGAGCGGGTGACGGCCTTCCTGCTCTCCGACGGCAACATCACGTGGGGGCAGAGCCGCGTGGACGCGCTCCTCTCCCGGCACCCGTGCGTGGAGTCCCTGCGCTGGGTGACGTACCGCTTCGGCGAGGCGGCGGTGAACACGGAGCTCTTCGATGCGCTGTCCCGCTCCAGCGGCGGGCGTGTCGTGAACGTCCTGTCCGCGGCGGAGGTGGATGCCGCGGCGAAGGCGCACCGCGCGGCGTCCGTGGTGCTGTCCCGCGTGTCGGTGGTGGGCGCGGACGTGAAGGACCTGGTGGTGGCGGGCCGGCCCCGGCTCGTCTTCCCCGGGCAGGAGCTGCAGGTGGCGGGGCGGCTGCCGGGCAAGGGCGAAGCGGCGCTGGAGGTGGTGACCCAGGCGGGCACCGGGCCCGAGCGCACGCTGCGCATCCCCCTGCCGGTGGACGCGAACAGCGCGTTCGCGCCCCGGGCGTGGGCGGAGCTCTTCGTGTCCCAGCTGGTGTCGCTGGATGACGAGCGATTGGACCGGATGGTGGTGGCGCTCAGCCAGCACTACCGGCTGGCCAACGCCCGCGCGTCCATGCTCGTGCTGGAGTCCGAGGGCGACTACACGCGCTACGCCGTCCGCGACGAGCAGGTGGACCTGGCGAACCTGGAGTCGCTGCGGCGCCGGGAGGAGGACCAGCGCCGCGACAAGCTCCTGGGCATCGCGCTGGACGACGTGCCCGCCGAAGGCCGCGCGGTGGTGGCCCGGCTCGCCGAGCAGAAGGGCCTGCCCGCGCTCCTGCGACGCCAGCCGCTGAAGGACGCGCCCTACGCGGGCGGTGACGAGCGGCTCCAGGCCGAGCTGGCCTATCGCAAGGCGCGGCGGGCGAACCGGGACGACGTGATGATCTACGAGGCCGTGGCGCGCCGCCGTGCCTTCTCCGGGGACACCTGGGGCGCGGTGCGTGCGCTGTCGTCGCCCGTGGAGCTGCGGCCCCGCGACGCGGAGGCGCTGCGGCTGGTGGGGTACGGCCTGCTGGCGCTGGGGCAGTACCCGGCGGCGGCGGAGCTCTTCGAGCACGTGCGCCTCAGCCGTCCCTTCGAGGCGCAGGCCTTCCTGGAGGAGGCGCTCGCGCTGGACGCGGCCGGGCGCTATTCGGAGGCCGCCCGGAACTACGAGATCGTCCTGGCGCGTCCCTGGAAGCGTCATGGCGACGAGCTACGGACGGTGGCGGGCTTCCACTACGCCCGGATGCTGGCAGGGCTGGAGCGGCAGCCCCGGCTCGCGGAGGTGGCCTCCGTGCTCAAGGCGCGCCGCGCCGTGCTGAGGGGGCCCGGTGGAGCGGGGATGTTCGCGGAGGCCCGGCCCATCGACTATCAGCTCACCACGCACTGGAACTCGGACAGCACGGACATCGACCTGTGGGTCATCGAGCCGGACGGGGAGAAGTGCTTCTACCAGCACAAGCAGACGTCGCTGGGCGGGCAGCTGTACTGGGACATCACGGACGGCCTGGGGCCGGAGCTGTACCACGCGCGCAAGGCGGCGCCGGGGCCGTACCACGTGCTGGTGCACTACTACGGCAACCGCTCGTCGCGGTACGTGGTGCCCACCGCGCTGCTGCTCGTGAGCGACCGGAACGTCTTCACGGCCGACGACATGGCCCAGCGGCGCTTCCAGGTGCGCATCCTGCCCAACACGAACGCGCGCCTGTTGTTGCGGCGCGAGGAGCTGGTGGCGTCGAAGGACCGCGTGGCGGCGCAGCCCTCACCGTGAGGGCTGTGCGCGCGGGGCCTTCTCCTGATTGAGCAGCCAGGTGGCGATGGCTCGCTCACAGGCCTCGTGGTGGTCCAGGAATGCGAAGTGCCCGCTGTCCACCTCGAACCAGGTCGCGCGCCTCCCCAGGCGCGTGGCCACGTCCCTCGCGATGCGCGCGGGCATCATCGTGTCACGGGTGCCCTGCACGAGCAGGACGGGCACCCGTGGCGCTGGCGCCCGCGCTTCGGCGCCGGAGATCAACACCAGCCCTCGCAGCTCGATGCCAGCAGGCACGGCCCGGCCACCGAGCACGTGCGCGCCCACCGCGCCGTTGGACAGTCCGGCCAGGTACACGCGGCGGATGCCCTGGCTCCGGAGCCAGAGCAGGGTGCGTTCGAGCGTCTTCGCTCCGTCCGCGCTCCACCAGTCTCCCCGGGGACCCACGGACGGGCAGACGGTCCTCGCGGAGATGGCCCGGGCGGCGCGGGCCAGCTGCCAGCAATACACGGTGAAGTTGCCGGCAAAGCCATGGATCATCACCACGGCCGTGTCGAGGCTCGGCTTCCCGGGCGTGATGACCACCGTGTCGAAAGCCTCCGGTGACTGGAGCCCCAGCCACGTGGAGATGGCGGGCGTCGCCACCAGCCCCTCCTCCTGGGCGAGCCGGTCGAACGCGGACTCCAGCGCGGGAATGAACTCCGCCGCGTCCGAGGCGGGAATCCTCCGCGTACGCCAGAGGACGTGGGCCGCGAGGAGCGTGCCGTCGCGTTCGTCCACCAGCCGGTTCAGGTAGCGCGTTCCCGGCGCTGGCAGCCGCCCGGTGCGCACCCGCGGGCCATCCGCCCCTGCGAGCCGGACCGTCGCGACCGCGACGAGGAGCCCCAATCCCGCGCGTGTCAGGCCGCCCCGTCTTCGCCAGGGCCTGGTGAGGAGCCCCAGCGAAAGCACCACGCCCCCCACCGCATAGGCCCAGCCCGACGCCGACGCGCCAATACAGGCCGCCAACACGAAGAGCGCGACGGCGAGAGGGCCCACGAAGAGCCCGAGGACGAAAGCCGCCCACGCGCGCGGATGCCTCGATGCGTTCATGCCACGAGCATCGCGGGGGCCTCCGTCTGGGAGCGATTCCCGCGCCCGAGCGGCTCCACGTCACGGGTGAGCGGTCGTTTCCCCGCTCCGTCCAGGGGCCGCTATCGGCTCACGCCATCACGGGCACTGCGAGATGCAGAACGCGCGGTAGCTGTTGCAGTAATAGGGGTCGCCGCCGCCAAAGTAACACTGGTAATACTTCTGGTCGCACGCGTCGGTACAGGCGCTCGGGACCGCCATCTCGACGACGCGTTGGGTCTCCTCGGGGCTCATGGGCTCCATCTCCTCGGCGCCGCCGCAGCCCGCAAGCAGTCCAACGGCCATCAGTCCGGCAATGATTGCCACGCGCATTCGCTTCTCCTGGTCTTTGGGGGAATGGGTGCTGCCCCGCCAGGATAGCGTTGCCTGTCAATGCAGGACAATGGGCAGGCGTCTCCAGGAAAGCCTCGCGGTCCCCGGAGACCCCTTCAAGGCCCCACGGGGCGAGGCGGTTGCTATCCTCCAGTACCCTGCGACAGGAAGGATGGATCGCCATGACGAGGACCCCCGCCACCCGGACCGGATTGAGGGAGGACCTGCGGCGCTTGGGCCTGGAAGAGGGCGACCTCGTGATGGTCCATGCCGGTCTCCGGAGCCTCGGGCCCGTCCTGGGGGGAGTGAACACCGTGGTGCAGGCGCTGCAAGACGCGGTGGGCAGCCGGGGCGCGCTCATGGCCTACCTGGACTGGGAGATGGGCGTGGAGCCGGAGGACTTCGAGGACGCGCGCCTGCGCGACGAAATCCCCACCTTCGACAAGCGCACCGCGCGGGCCACCCGCGACCACGGCATCCTCGCGGAGACGCTCAGGACCTGGCCCGGCGCGGTCCGCAGCGACCATCCGGACGCGGGCATGGTCGCCATCGGCGCGCGGGCGGAGTGGCTCTGCGCGGACCACTCCTTCCACTATGGCTATGGCCCCGGCTCACCGCTGGCCCGGCTGGTGGAGGCGGGGGGGAAGGTGCTGATGCTCGGGGCGCCGCTGGAGACGCTCACGATCCTGCACCACGCGGAGCACCTGGCGGACCTCCCGGGCAAGCGCGTGATCCGCTACCAGCGGCCGCTCCAGGTGGGTGGCGAGCGGCGCTGGGTGGACTTCGAGGAGTTCGACACCCGCGAGCCGGTGACCGACGCCCTGCGCGCGTCCAGCGTGGACCCCTTCACGCGCATTGGAGAGCAATGCCTCGCGGAGGGAATTGGCCGCTCCGGAAGCGTTGCCCGGGCCGTGTCACATCTCTTCGACGCACGGCGGCTGCTGCGCCGTGGCATCGAATGGCTGGAGGCGTACCCCCGCTGAATGGCGCCGTGACTCAAGGACAGCCGGAGCTGACCTCGAGCGCGTCGTAGGCCATCCACCCGTTGCGGCGCGTGCCGGTGGCGGCGATGACGTAGCCGTAGATGAACTTCAGGGTGCCGGACTGCTGACGGTAGCGCCCCGCGCTGTCCAGCACCCAGAGCGGGATGTCGATGGAGGGGGCGCCCGAGTTCGTCGGCACGTCCAGGCGCTGGAACTTCGTGCCCGCGGGGAAGTGGTCCACCGCGACGCCGCCCAGGCCGAAGCCCGGCACGTTGAAGGTGAGGTTCGCCGAGCGCAGGCCATTGGCTCGCACGAGCGGCAGGTAGTCCCCCGCGCGCTCGTGGGTCGCCGTGCTGTCGTAGACCACCTTCTTGAGCTCAAGGTGGGTGTCGTGCCAGTTGCGCACGGCGTAGCACGCCATCTTGCTCAGCCCGGAGCTCAGCGCGGAGACGTGGCCGACCTTCTGCTCGAAGGAGGTGAGGCCCAGGATGGCGGACATGGGCAGCCAGCCGGCGCTGGAGTTGGACGTCGACGTCGCGAAGGCGTGCAGCTCGCCGGCGAACGTGCGCGTCTGGCCGTAGTTGAAGAGGGAGCGCGTCCGGGTGGACGTGCCCACCACGGTGCCGTTGCCGTCGCGGATGGGCACGCCCGTGGTGATGCCCCAGGAGTCATCATCGTCCGGGTCGTTGGTCTGCACGCGGTTGCCGCCGGAGGGCCGCAGCTTGCAGTTGTACGGGCTCTCCTCGCACACCGTCCCGTTCACACCGGAGAAGGCCGCCTGCCGCGTGGTGGACAGGTCCTCCGCCGCGACCTGCTCACCCTCGAAGGCCTCGCCGCCACAGGCGACGGAGGCCAGCACCACCGTGCACAACATTGGCTTTTTGAAGTTCATGTTAAAAACGGAAAACGGATTTTGCTGGTTTTGTCAAATGGCGCGGCCGAGCCAATGCCGGGTGGGCGGCATGGCCGGGATGCGTCGCGCACGCGCAGTGCGTTCAGCGATTGTTCCGGGGGGGAAAGGCCAGGGCGTGGAGGTGTTCGGGCAGATGCTGGCGCTGCCAGTCGCGTTCCCGGGCGGTGGCTTCGGCGGCGTCCGAGACTTCGGCCACGCCATGGGCGGCGGCGGTGGCCGCGAAGGTGGCGGCCTGTGACGCATGGCTTGCGGCGTGGGCGGTGGCGGCGGCGTGTCCAGCGGCGCGGGCCGCGGCGCATGCGGCGGCGTGCGTGGTGGCATCCGAGGCAGCGGCGTGCGCTGCGAAGGCGGCCGCAATCGCGTCTGTGATCAGCAGTTCTCCCCGTTGCCACGCTCGGGCTGCCTCG
This sequence comes from Corallococcus sp. CA049B, assembly GCF_003611685.1. Lineage (NCBI taxonomy): Bacteria > Pseudomonadati > Myxococcota > Myxococcia > Myxococcales > Myxococcaceae > Corallococcus > Corallococcus sp. CA049B. The sequence goes on from NZ_RAWC01000009.1 coordinate 20,278, forward strand.
ATGGCGTGGCGGGGACGGTGGTCCTCCAGGAACTTCTGTTCGAAGAAGGGGAGGACGCGCTCGGCGCAGTCAGCGGCCCAGCGGGCCAGGGTTTCGTGGTCGGACCTGTCGAGCTCCATGCTCCGCTCCTCCCTGCGTCACACTCCTTGCGTATTCACTGTCATTCCGGCCTCGCAGGTCAATGTGTGGCTAGAATCCCTTCCATGGTCAGGAACGCGTGGTGGATCGCGGTGCTGGTGGGATGCCTGGCGGTGCCGACAGCGGGGTGGGCCTGCTCATGTATCCGTCGCACGCAGGGACTTCCCGGCGCGCTGAAGGAGGCCCGGGACGAGGCCGGGTTCATCTACCTGGGGCGGGTCCGAAACTCGGAGGACTCGTCCGAACGCTTCGCCACCGTGGACGTCCTGGAGACGTTCAAGGGCAGCGTCAAGGCAGGTGAGGTGTTGCAGCTCCCCTACGGGAGGGGCGGTGACTGCGTCCTGAACCTGCCCCGTGGCGAGACATGGTTGATTTATGCGGACGACACCAGCCCGGAGGATGCCTGGAGCTGCATGCGAAGCCGCAGGGTTCTTTCGTCCGATGACAGCGAGCTGACCTGGCTCCGCACGGGCGTCCTTCCGCCGGTGCCCGTGGCGCTTCAGCGAGAGATCGTGAGCTGCGAAGTGTGTGACAGCGATGTGGTTGGGGGCCGTCTGCTGGCTCCCCCTGAGATGCCTGCCGCCAAACCGGCTCTTCAGCCGGAAGCGGAGGCGCTGTGGAAGGCGGGCCAACCGTTCTTCACAGCGGGGTACGCGGAGGGTCGCCGGGTGATGCTCGGGGTGTCGCGGGAGGGCCGCGCGTTCGAGTTGACCGAATTCGCTGAGTCGTCCCAGGTTCGAGAGGCTTGCGCGCGGCGGGTCCAGCTCCGCTGGTGCGCGCGATTGGAACTTCGCCAGAGGACGCCAAAGGTGTCTGACTTCCACTGTGTCGGCCCTGGCGAGCCACAGGAGGTCTGCGACGAGCGACGGAGCCGGAAGTCGGAGTGGTTTCCGATGGAGCGTCTGCCGGCCAGGGCGTGCGATTGGGCCAACCCCTCCGCGCCCTCGTGTGAGTTGGCCGAAGGCCGCTTCCCCTTTCCCTCGGGCGCCCCACCGTTGCCTGTCCTCGCCTGTCACCCCCGGACACCGGGAGCCCGCTCCGGTACCTACGCCTGTGAGGTGAAGACGGCGCCCGAGCCGTGAGCCTTCAGCGCTCCGGCTCCTCGCCTTCGTTCAGGAGGCCGTGCTTGCGGAGCTTGTCGTGCAGCGTCGCGCGGCCGATGCCCAGCGCCTTCGCGGCCTCCGTGCGCTGACCCTTGGAGGCCGCGAGCGCCGCGAGGATGAGCTCGCGCTCGTGTGCATCCAGCTTCTCGCGCAGGCTGGTGCCGGTGGTGGCCAGTGCCTGGGGCGTGGGCGCGCTGGCGCCTCCGGGCAACAGCTCCAGGTCCAGGGTTCCGTCGGCGGACAGCACCACGGCGCTCTCCAGGGCGTTCTCCAACTCGCGCACGTTGCCGGGCCAGGCGTGGGCCGTGAGGCGCTCCAGGAGGGCGGGCGTCAGGGCCACGGGTGGCATGTGGAAGCGCTCGGTGTGGCGGGCGAGGAAGTGCCTCGCGAGCGCGGCGATGTCCTCCGGGCGGCTTCGCAGCGGGGGCACCTGGAGCGTCACGACCTTGAGGCGGTAGTAGAGGTCCTCGCGGAAGCGGCCCTCCGCCACGCGCTGGGGCAGGTCGCGGTGGGTGGCGGCCAGGACGCGGACGTCCACCGGGAAGGAGCGGTCCTCGCCCACGGGCCGCACCTCGCCCTCCTGCAAGACGCGCAGGAGCTTCGCCTGGAGGGGCAGGGCGAGCTCTCCCACTTCGTCCAGGAGCAGCGTGCCTCCGGAGGCCTCGCGGAAGAGGCCGGGCCGGGCTCGCACGGCACCGGTGAACGCGCCTCTCGAATGGCCGAAGAGCTCCGCCTCCGCGAGTTCCGGCGTGAGGGCGGCACAGTTGAAACGCACGTAGGGCTTGTCCGCTCGCGGGGAGGCGCGCACCAGGGCCTCGGCGACGCGCTCCTTGCCGGTGCCGCTCTCTCCTGTGATCAGCACGGTGACGTCGCGAGGGCCTACGCGTTGGATCAGCAGGGCCAGCCGCGCCATCGACGGTGACACGAAGACCAGCGAGCGCAGCAGGTTCACCTCGCCGGACAGCCGCTCGTTCTCCGCCTCCAGGCGGACCATCCCGAGCGCCCGGCGCACCACGGCCAGCACGTCGTCCACGTCGAAGGGTTTGCGGAAGTAGTCCAGCGCGCCCAGCTTCATCGCCTCCACGGCGTGACGTTCCGAGCCATGCGCGGTGATGAGGATGACGCGGGGCGCATGCGGACGCGCGGCGACGCGGCGGAGCAGTTCCATGCCATCCACACGCGGCATGCGCAGGTCGCTGAGCACCAGATCCACGGGCGGCTCGGAGTCCAGCCGCGCGAGCGCGGCCTCGCCGTCCACGGCTTCCTCCACGGTGAGCCCGTCATCCTCCAGCAAGCCGCGCAGCGTGTAGCGCACGCCCGCGTCGTCATCCGCTACCAGCACGCGGGCCTTCATGGCAGGGCCTCCTTTCGCGGTGATTGCGCGGCCGGGAGGCTCAGCTCCGCCACGCAGCCTCCGCCCTCACGGGCGCGCAGGTTCAACTCTCCACCGTGCTGGCGCATCAGGGCTCGTGACAGGGCCAGGCCCAGGCCGGAGCCGTGGGGCTTCGTGGTGATGCCCGGCTCGAAGACGCGCTCGCGCACCTCCTCCGCGAGCCCGGAGCCCTGGTCCCGCACCTCCACGCGGACTCCGCCTTCCGGGGACGTCCATGCCTGGAGCTCCACCGTGCTGCCCCGGGGCGCGGCGTCCAGCGCGTTCTGCACCACGTCGATCAACACCTGCCGCACCTTGCGCGCGTCACACCACGCCTCCACTGGCGGCCCCTCCGCGACCCGCAGCCCCACGCCCCGTTCTCCCGCCATGCCCTCGTGCAGCTCCGCCACCTGCCGGCACAGGCCATCCAGCGGCACGTGCGCTTCGTTGAGCGGGAGCAGCGGCCGGGAGAAGTTGAGGAACCCTTCGAGGATCTCCTGCATCCGGTCCACCTCCCGGCGCAGCACCGCGAGCCGCTCCGCGGGCCGGCCCTCCACCTCGCGGGCAATCATCGCGGCCAGGCCCTTCACGCTCGCCAGGGGGTTCTTCAATTCGTGGGCAATCTCGCCCGACAGCGTGGTGAGCGAGCGCACCCGTTCCTCATGTGCCTTCAAGGCTTCATCCCGCGCGTCCAGCGCCGTGCGCACCATGCCCCGGAACGTGCGCCGCAGGTTCGTGCCGACGAAGTTCGTCCACATGATGAGGAACACCGTCACCGCGAGCATCGTCAGGAGCAGCGCGTTGTTGTGTCCCGCGCGCGGGCCTCCACCGAAGAGCGGGGGCACCAGGTCCTCCACCATGCCGGTCAGCGTCACCGCCGCCTGCACGCCCACCAGCGCGAGCAGGTAGCCCGCCCACCTGCGAGCCCGCGCGGGAGGGAAGAGGATGGCCGTGGCCAGGGACACGGGCAGCACGAGAGGAATGAGCGGGCTCTCCAGTCCCCCCAGCGCCAGGTTCACCACCGTGAACAGGGGGAACGCCACCAGCGGCAACATCCTCCCCGACTCGTGGGACACCACCGGCTGACGCCGCCACACCACGACGGCCCCCACCCCCGCCACCACGAGCCCCAACGCCAACGCCACGCACCACCGGCGCCATGCGGACGTGTCACCAATGAGCCCCAGCGACACCATCACCACCGGCAGGGGACTCAGGAACGACAGCACCTTCGTCACCTGCCGGAACATCCGCGAGAACGCCTCGCGTTGGACCTGCTCGACTCCGGCGGCCGTGGGCTGGGGTAGGGAATGCAAGGCGCGTCCTCCTGGACCGTGGGCGCTACCCTATGCCCAAGCAAGGCGGATGCCCCAGCCCGTGTGCCCTGGGGCCTCCTCCTCTCCGCCCCCTCCGTGTTCGGAGACCCGGCACCGGGCGTCGGAAATCCGAACACTCCCGGTGCCGAGGGCGGTCGCTACTTCCGGATGCGCAGCGTGACGGAGGTGAACACCTCGACGCTCTTCCCGTTCTCCTGGACGAAGCTGCTCGTGTAGCCCACCGGCTTGATGAAGATGTCGCTCGCTTTGTGCTCATTGACGGACTTGGCGCCGAACCGCGCCAGCTGCATCGTGCCCATGGCCATGCCCGTGCAGCCCACGCACTTGGGGGCCTGGTACGCGAACACCGTGCCGCCTTCGATTTGATTCGTGCCGTTGAGGCGCGGCTTCGGGACGGCGATGAACAGCCGCTGCTCGGTGCCAGGAATCTCCCAGACCGCGCCCAGCGGGAGGCTGCTGGTGCTGTCCGCGTTGGTGCCCACCGGACGGAGGGTCACCTCGGTGGAGCCACTGCTGTCGATGGCCGGGTTGATCCTGACGAGCTCCTCCTTCTTCGTCCACCCCAGCCAGTGGAGCTGCGGGAGGTTGTAGTTGTCCGCCGCGAAGGTGCTCATGAAGCTGCTTGAGTCGGCGGATGACTTGACCACCTGGGTAGAGGGGTCTCGCACGTTGCTGTGCGCGAGGCCGAGCACGTGCCCGATTTCGTGGGCATAGTCCCGCACCAGGGTGCCCTTGAGGAAGACGCTGCGCGAGCCGGCGTTCGAGGTGGAGCACATCCCGCCGGGCAGCACGAACACCGTGAGGAACGCGCTCGAGTTGGCCTTCTGGCGGGCCTGGTTCTTCGCCGTCGTGCAGTTGCTGCTCGTCACCTGCACGGTCTGCGAGCCGGTGAACTCCAGGCTCACCTGGCCGTGAGACGCGACGGCGTAGTGGCGGTACACGTCACGGATGGAGTTCTGGATGGCGCTGAGGGCGGGCGTCGTCCTGCCATCCAGGGTGATGCGGACGACCTTGACGGTGTGCTTCTTGTTGATGGCGGCCAGTCTGTTGGCGTTGTTGTTGTTCTTGACGCAGGTCGACTCATCGCCAGCACAGTCGTAGCGGTGCTCCGAGGTGGGCGCCTCGACGTCTTGAATCCGGAACGAACGCACCTGGTCGTTCGCGCTCGCGCCGCTCCCGAACGAGGTCTCACAGAGGTTCGTGTCGGTCTCGACCGTGACCGAGTCGCCGGTGCAGTCCCCAGCGGCATGGAGCGTCACGGCCTTGCCGATGGGCACGTCGACGAAGGAGGCGCCCGCGGCCTGCGGGAGGGTGTGGCAGCCGTTGGATGGAGCCTCCTGAATCACCTGGGAGCCGCCGTTACAGCTTTCACGCACGCGGACGAGCGGCACGCGCGGGGCGATGAGCTGCTCGCGCAGCGCGGACCAGTTGGCCGCCGTGCAGTTCTCTGCCTGCACCTCATCCAGGAAGAGGCCGTCCTCGAGCTCCGCGTGCTCGTAGGTCTGGCACGTCTCCCACAGCTCGCTCCAGTGTGCCCAGTCGCAGGTCCCCGCGCCGACATAAGTCTCGACGCACGTGAGCGACGCCGCGAGCTCCGGGGAGACGACCGCCTGCCGCGTGGCGGTGACGGCTGCCTCGGCGCCGCCGGGCTGTTCGTGGGGGGGCTGCTCCCAGTCCTCACCCTGACACCCGGAACCCAGTACGCCGAACAGCATCACGCCCATCATGGACAGCTTCCGCATACCTCTCCCTCGCAGCCAATGGCCGCATGACACCGCGAAACATGTGCAGTGGATCAAAACTCTCTTTACACGACTTCCATGTAAAAAATGACAATCCGAGTGGTATGTTTTGGCGCGCTGTGTGTCTGGAATTCCGGCGACCCGGCACCCTGCGTCGGAAATCCGAACAGCGAAGGGCCTGCCCTCGAGGGCTCCCCTGGCGTTCAGTGCTGGCACGTCTGGTGCTCAAGGTGACGCCAGGACACGGGTTCAGGACAGGCCCGTGCGCCGGACGCGGACCCCCTGGGCGAGGCAGGCGTAGCGTGGCCCCGCCGCGCTCGGGGGGGCGCTCCAATCGCGGCGAGGCCGCGCCAGGAGGCACGGGTGTCGGGACCGGGCAGGAAGAGGAAACACTCGAAGCGCGGCATCGTCGCGGGGGCGGTGCTGGTCGCCGTCATCATCAGCGGCATCCTGTGGCTGCGGCGGCCGGCCCCGGAACCGTCGCCGCGCTTCACCGGCTTCGTGGTCAGCGACAACGTCTACCTGTCCTCGCCAGTGGCCGGCATGGTGGCGTCCGTGTCGGTGGAGCGTGGACAACGCGTGGAGGTGGGCACGCCGCTGTTCCGCATGGATCCCACGTCGCTGACTGCGCGGGCAGACCAGGCGCGGGCGCAGGTGGGGCAGATCGAAGCGCAGCTGCTCGCGCGCCAGTCGGATGTGGCCCGCGCCCGCGCCTCGCTCGTCGCCGCGCAGGCGGAGGCGGACCGCGCGGACGCGGAGCTGGCCCGGCTCGTCGCCGTCCAGAAGGCCATCGAGGGCGCCGTGACGCCCCAGCAGCTGGACCTGCTGCGCGCGACGGCGACACGCGCGCATGCCCAGCGCGACGTGGCCCGCACGGACGTGGCGGCGGCGGGCGCGCAGCTGGAGGTCGTCCGCGCCCAGCTCGCCAGCGGACGCGCGGGCGTCACCGCCGCGCAGCAACAGGTCGTGGAGCTGGCGCCCGTGTCTCCCGTCGTGGGCCGCGTGGAGGACGTCCTCTTCCAGCAGGGCGAGTGGGCCATGCCCAACGCCCCCGTCGTCAGCATCATCCCGGACGCGAAGCTGAAGGTGCGCTTCTACGTGCCGCAGGGGAGGGTGGCGTCCTTTCCGCCAGGCACGGACGTGGCCATCGCCTGCGACGGCTGCGACACCGGGATGACGGCGCGCGTGGACTACGTCGCCTCGCGCCCGGAGTACACGCCGCCCATCATCTACAGCCTGGAGACGCGGCAGAAGCTGGTGTTCCTGCTGGAGGCGGTGCCCTCCGCGCCCACGCGCCTCTTGCCCGGGCAACCCATCGACGTGACACCGCTGAAGCAGGCACCCGTGGAGGCGGACCGATGAACGAGCGGGCCATCGACGTGCGCGGGCTCAACAAGTCCTTCGGCGACCGGCACGTCGTGCGGGACGTCTCCATCGCCGTGGACTCCGGACGCATCACCGGCTTCCTGGGCCCCAACGGCTCCGGCAAGACGACGACGCTGCGGCTGCTGTGCGGACTGCTCACGCCCGACAGCGGCGAGGGCACCGTGCTGGGCCTGGACTTCCGCGCCCGGGGCGACGCCATCAAGCGCCAGACGGGCTACATGACGCAGAAGTTCTCCCTCTACGAGGACATGACCCTGGAGGAGAACCTGGCCTTCGTCGCGCGCGTCCACGGCCTGGACCAGCGGCGCGAAAGGGTGGAGGACACGCTCCACCGGCTGGGCCTCTTCGACCGGCGCGACCAGCTCGCGGGCGCGCTCTCCGGAGGCTGGAAGCAGCGCCTGGCGCTGGCCGCGGCGACGCTGCACGAGCCCCGCCTGCTGCTCCTGGACGAGCCCACCGCGGGCGTGGACCCCAAGGCCCGCCGCGAGTTCTGGGACGAAATCCACACGCTCGCCGCGGGCGGGCTCACGGTGCTGGTGTCCACGCACTACATGGACGAGGCGGAGCGCTGCCACGACATCGGCTACATCCTGTACGGGCGCCTCATCGCGAGGGGCACGGCGGACACGCTCATCCGCGACTCCGGGCTGGTGACGTTCCTGGGCGAGGGGCCCGGCATCGACCGCGCGGCGCACCTGCTGTCCCAGGCGGACGGCGTGCTCAGTGCCTCCGCGTTCGGCGCCGCCGTGCACGTCAGCGGGCTGAAGCGTGACGCCCTGGAGGCCGCGCTCGGCCCCTGGCGCAAGGAGCCCTACCGGTGGAGCGAGGTGACGCCCTCCCTGGAGGACGTCTTCATCCAGCTCATGGGTCGCGAGCGCGACGAACGGTACACGTCATGACGGGCTCGCTTCCGCGCATCCTGGCCGTGCTGCTCAAGGAGTTCACGCAGCTGCGGCGCGACCGCATCACCTACGCGATGATCCTCCTCATGCCGGTGATGCAGCTGCTCATCTTCGGCTACGCCATCAACATGGATCCCCGGCACCTGCCCGCCGCGGTGCTGTCCCACGACACCAGCACCCTGGCGAACTCCGTCGTCGCCGCGCTGGAGCGCACCGGCTACGTGGACGTGCGCTACCTGCCTCGCTCCGACGAGGAGCTGGATCAGCTCATCCGCCGGGGACAGGTGATGCTCGGCATCACCATCCCGCCGGACTTCACCCGGCGGGTGCTCAAGGGCGAGCGCGCCCAAATCCTCGCGGAGGCGGACGCGTCCGACCCTCAGGCCGCGGCGGGGGCGCTCGCCGCGGTGAGCGTGCTGCCCATGGAGGCGCTGCGGAACGAGCGGGTGGGGCTGGGGGCGCTCCGGGCGGCCGCGCCCGCCTTCGAGGTGGTGGTGCACCGGCGCTACAACCCGGAGAGCCGCTCGCCGGTCCACATCGTGCCGGGCCTGCTGGGCATCATCCTGTCCATGACGCTGGTGATGATGACCGCCATGGCCGTCACCCGCGAGCGCGAGCGCGGCACCATGGAGACGCTCCTGTCCACGCCCGCAACCCCGGCGGAGATCATGGTGGGCAAGCTCACGCCGTACGTCGTCGTGGGGCTGGTGCAGACCGCCGTCGTGCTGGGCATGGCGCGGGGGTTGTTCTCGGTGCCCATGGCGCGCTCGCCCGCGGGATGGCTGGCCCTGGCGTGCGGCATCGTGCTGTTCATCGTGGGCAACCTGTCCTTGGGCTACCTCATCTCCACCGTGGCGCGCAGCCAGCTCCAGGCGATGCAGATGTCCATGTTCTACATGCTGCCGTCCATCTTCCTCTCCGGCTTCGCCTTCCCCTTCCTGGGGCTGCCGCCGTGGGCGCGGGTGCTGGGCGAAATCATCCCCGTCACGCACTTCCTGCGCATCGTCCGGGGCGCGCTGCTCAAGGACCAGGTGCTCGCGGACATGGGGAACGACCTGCTCGCACTGGGATTGTTCGTGCTCGCGGTGGCCGGCGCGGCACTCGCGAGGTCACGCACGACGTTGGATTGATTGACGCCACACGTCGAGCATGACGCAGCCCGCGAAAGGAGGGGACCTGGACGTCCGGACGATCCACTCGGACGGCCGTTTGCAACCTTACTTCCGCACCGGAGCCACGCCCCGCGTGGTTTCGCGGGGTTCAGTCCCGCCTCCGGTCTGGAGATGCCCATGTCCCGTGACGACTCCTGGAGGGTGACCCTCCCCTTCGTGCTCCTCTGCGTGGCGACCTTCGCCGCCGGCTGTGGGGACGATGATGATGACTGCGTGCCCAGGACGTGTGAGTCGCAGGGCTTCAACTGCGGTGACACGTCGGATGGCTGCGGTGGCACCGTCTCCTGCGGCACCTGCGCGGCGCCCGCCACCTGTGGCGGCGGCGGCGAGGACAACGTCTGCGGCTGCCCCGACATCAAGACGGCGTGCAGCCCCGGGAACGAGTGCGGCACCGAACCCGATGGCTGCGGTGGCACCGTCTCCTGCGGCACGTGCGCGGCGCCGGAGGTGTGCGGTGGGCGCGGCGTGGCGCAGACCTGCGGCATCCCCGCCGAGAACCGCGAGTGCAGTGACGGCTGGTGCTGGGAGTATCCGCTGCCCCACGGCTACAGCTTCAAGGGCGCGCACTTCAGCGCGGCCAATGACGGCTGGGCCGTGGGCGAGGACGGCTTCATCCAGCACTGGGATGGAACGCGGTGGACGCGCGTGGCCAGCGGGACGCTGACCACCCTGCGCGGCGTGCACGCGCTCTCCGCGACGGACGTGTGGATGGTGGGGGCGGGCGGCGCCGTGCTCCACTCCACGACGGGCGGGGCCTTCTCCGCCGTGAGCTCCGGGACGGCGCGCGACCTGAACTCCGTGTGGGCCGCTGGTCCGGGCGACATCTGGGCCGTGGGCGCGAGCGGCACCGTGCGGCGCGAGCGGGGCAGCGGCTTCCAGGGCGTGGACGCGGCCACGACGAAGGACCTCAACGGCGTGTGGGGCAGCGGGCCTTCGGACGTCTGGATGGTGGGGCAGTCCGGGACGCTGCGCCGGTATGACGGCAGCGCGGTCTCCGGCATCGACGCGGGCACCACGGACATCGACTTCCACCAGGTGACGGGCACCGGCCCGAACGACGTCTGGACCGTCGCCTCGGATGACCCCTGCATCTTCTGCGATGACTTCGGCCAGGTGTTCCGCACGACGCCCGCGGGCATCGAGCAGTCCCTGCGCTCGTCGGATCAGCTGTTCTACGTGTACGCCGCGTCGCCCTCGCTGGTGCTGTCGGGGGGAGAGGACTTCGGCTACGTCTACAACGGCACGAAGTGGACGGACACGGACGAGGACGCCGTGGGGCCCATCACCGGCAGCGGGCCTGACAACGTGTGGTCCTTCGGTTCGGGCGGGCAGGTGCAGAAGTGGAGCGGGCAGGCGTGGACCTCCCAGGCGCCGCTGCGCACCTTGAGCGTGGCGAGGGCCATCCATGGCACGGGGCCGTCGGACGTCTGGGCGGTGGGCTCCCCGGGCCGCGTGCTGCACTGGACCGGTGGCGGATGGATCGAGCCCCAGCTGGACTTCTCCCCCGTCGACAGCGTGTCGGGCGTCTACGCGGCCTCCCCGACGGAGGTCTGGGTGACGTCCTCGTTCCATGACCGCATCTACAAGTTCGACGGGGCCCGCTTCATCACGCAGTACCAGTCGGAGAACTCCCAGGCCCTGAATGCCATCCACGGTTCGTCCGCGGCGGACGTGTGGGCGGTGGGCGACTCCGGCCAGGCCATCCACTTCGACGGCACCGCCTGGACGCGCAAGCCCGTGGAGGGCACGGCGGCGCTCCAAGCCGTCTGGGTGCAGGGGCCCTCGCTGGCCATCGCGGTGGGCGATGCCGGCACCATCCTGCGCTGGGATGGCACCGCCTGGAGCACGATGACCTCCGGCACCGACAAGGGCCTGAAGGCGGTGTGGGGCAGCGGGCCCTCCGACGTCTGGGCCGCGGGCGCGGGTGGCACGCTGCTGCGCTACAACGGCTCGCTCTGGCTCCCCACGGCCAGCGGCACGACGTCCCAGCTCAACGGGCTGATGGGACGCTCCGCCACCGAGGTCTGGGCGGTGGGTGACAACGGCACGCTGCTGCGCTTCGACGGCGGCAAGTGGAACGCGGAGACCACCGGCACCCGCCGCGTCCTGCGGGGCGTGTGGGCGCCGTCCTCGTCGGAGCTGTGGATGGTGGGGGACACGGCCGTCCTGCACAAACCCTGACACCACGCGAGCAGGCCTGAGCGCGTGGCGCCGCATGGGTTCCCTGGCGACCGGGGAGCCCATGCCGTGCCGTGTCCCGAGCACGGTTCGCCGCCATCACCATCGTCTTCTGGTACCCCCTTCAGAAGGAGAACGGTGATGTGCTGCAACACCCGAATCTGGCATTCCCACCACTGCATCCTGCCGCCGTACGTCAGCCGGCAGATTGCGCAGAACGGCTCAGCGCAGCAGCGCACACGGGCCCTGCGGACACTCTCCATCGACAACACCCTGCGCTCCATCCGCCTGTCCACCAGCGGCGCGCCCCAGGCGGCGAAGCGCATCATCCCCCCTCCCATGGTCGTGGAGAGCGCCAAGCAGCGCACCATCTACGACGTGAAGAACACCGAGGCCCTTCCGGGGACGGTGGTCCGCACCGAGGGGTCGGACGACGTCAGCGACCAGGCGGTCGACGAAGCCTACGTCGGCCTGGGCGCGACGTATGACCTCTACTGGCAGGTCTACGGGCGCAACTCCATTGACGGCAACGGCATGCCGCTGAACGGTCACGTTCACTATGGCAGCGGCTACGACAACGCCTTCTGGGACGGCGAGCGCATGGTGTTCGGCGACGGCGACGGCGAGCTCTTCAACCGCTTCACCATCTCCGTGGACGTCATCGGGCACGAGCTGACCCACGGCGTGACGGAGCACGAGGGGCCTCTTGCCTACTTCTCCCAGGCGGGCGCGCTCAACGAGTCCCTGTCAGACTGCTTCGGCTCCATCGTGAAGCAGCGTCTGCTGAATCAGACGGTGGACCAGGCCGACTGGCTCATCGGCGCGGGGCTCCTCACGGACAAGGTCCAGGGCAAGGCCCTGCGCTCCATGAAGGATCCGGGCACCGCGTTCGATGATTCGGTGCTGGGCAAGGACCCGCAGCCGGCCCAGATGAAGGACTTCGTCAACACGTGGGAGGACAACGGCGGCGTGCACATCAACTCCGGCATCCCCAACAAGGCCTTCTGCGTCGCGGCCATCAACCTGAAAGGCTACTCGTGGGAGAAGGCGGGCCTCATCTGGCTGGAGACGCTGCGCGACCCGAGGCTGAAGCCCAACGCGTCGTTCCTCTCCTTCGCCCGGCTCACCGTGATGGCGGCCTCCAAGCTCTACGGCAGCGGCGAAGAGGAGCAGATCGTGCGCGACGCCTGGAACCAGGTGGGCATCAAGGTCTCCAAGGAGCGGGCAGGCCAGCCGGCCTGGACGCCGCAGGTGCAGAAGCAGGCCACGCAGCCGGTGCAGCGCAAGCACTAGGCCCTGGGGTCGACGTGATGCGAATCGAGCTCAGACGGGAGGGAGGCCTCGCCTTCTTCCCGGGCCTCGCCAGGCCCCGCACCGTGGACCTGGCGGCCCTGCCTCCCGCCACGGCGGAGGCGCTCCAGCGGGAGGTGCGGGAGGCCCGCTTCTTCGAACAGCCGGCCACCGTGGGGGCTTCGCCCCAGCGGGGCGCGGACCGGACGAGTTACTCCGTCACCATCGAGGACGACGGAGGGAGGAGGCACTCGGTCCGGCTGGTGGAGCCGGTGACGGAGCCGCACCTGCGCTCCCTGCTGGAGCTCATCCAGAAGGCCGAGCGGGAGCAGCGCGCCCCCTAGGTCCTAGTAGCGCGGACGGGTGGGCAGGTTCAGGTCGTCGCGGAGGACGTTCTCCCCGGGGCGGCCGCCCTGCACCACGTCCGGCGTGGACGGGTCCTGATCCAGGTCGATGGGCAGGCCCACGGCGGACGTCTCCCGGTTGTTCACGCCGTTCTTCTCACCGAGCGCCAGCGTGCCGTTGGCGTAGTCCGAGGCGTGCACCAGCTCGTGGAACAGGGCGACGACGGGCGGGCGGTTCATCCAGTCCTCGCTGCCCAGCGAGATGCGCGTGGTGTTGTAGTTCACCGTGCCGTTGGTGCCCTTGCCCGGCGTGCCGTCCGCGTTGAACCAGGCGTCGTCCTTGTTCTGCGCGGACGCGGAGTTGCCGCTGGACGTCTCCTTGATGGTCGTGGTGTGGCCGCTGTCATCCAGCGTGCGCAGCAGCTCCTGGCCCGAAGGCAGCGAGCGCATCGCGTCCAGGTCCGACTGCACGCGCGCCTGGAAGTCCGCGCTGCCCGACACCGTCACCGAGCGGCCGCGCTGGTCGGCGTCCGTCATGTCGACGATCTCTCGCTCACCCTCGGCCGCGTCGCAGGTGGCCTCGTTCTCCTCCACGTAGAGCTTGTCCGTGCCCGTGCCGCCCCGGACCGTGTCCTGGCCCGCGCCGCCCGCCACCGCGTCGTTGCCCGAGCCACCGGACAGCGTGTCGTTGCCGCGCCCGCCGATGACCTGATCATCCCCCGCGCCGCCGGAGGCCCGGTCATCGCCCGCGCCGCCGTCGATGTAGTCCCGGCCGCTGCCGCCGGACAGGGTGTCGTTGCCGTCCAGGCCGTACATCACGTCGCGGCCCTCGCCACCCTGGATGCGGTCATCGCCCGCGCCGCCCTCCAGGTAGTCGTCGCCGTCCAGGCCCTTCAGCGTGTCGTTGCCGTCGCCACCCAGGACGGTGTCGTTGCCCGCGCCGCCGATGAGCGTGTCGTTGCCCGCGCCGCCCGTGAGCTTGTCATCGCCGTCACCGCCATCCAGGGTGATGTCTTGCGTGACGCTCTTGTCCACGGTGATGGAGTCGTTGCCGGCGCCGCCGTTGATGACGGCTCCCTTGGCCTGCTCCGCCGTCAGCGTCACCGTGTCGCTGCCGGACTTGATGGTCAGCCCGCCGTCCTTGTTCTGCGACACCGTCGCGGTGTTGTTGCCCGCGCCCAGGTCCACCACCGTGCGGCCGTCCGCGTTGGTGCTCACCTGCGGCCCGGCGAGGGCGCTGCCCACGCGGCCCGCGAGCTTGCCCAGCGCTTCTCCGATGCCGCCGGCCGCCTTGCCCGCGGCCTTGCCCAGGGCACCACCGACGCCCCCGGCGCCCTCACCGGAGCGGATCTCCGCGGACAGCACCGGCCGGGAGGCGGCGCCCGTGCGGGGGCCCGCGTCGAAGCCGTCCTTCATCCGCTGCGCGACGGCGGCCTTCACCGCGTTGGGCTTCGCCGTGGCGGGCGCCTTCACCGGCTGCGTGCTCACGGGGGACGAGGTGGGGCGCGAGCCAGGCTTTCCAATCGAGGTCATGTCGCTTCTCCCAGGTGACGGAGACACCCGGTGCGGGCCCGGCGGACGGCTGCCGGGGAGCGGATGAATGCCGCCCGAAGGGGATTGTCGCGAAAGCGTGACGCCGGTTGCCTCGGCCCCGCTTTTCCAGGCCAACCCCTGGGAATGACTCGTTCAAGGCGTGGGCGGCAGGGGCATGTCACGGGCGTGTGACACGGCTCGCTCGTTCGTGTGACAGGACCGGGTCGCCGGTAACGGTGTGGCAACAACAGGGGGCGGTGCGTGGCGGAAGGCGGCGCCATTCGGTAACGGAAGCGCCACATCGGGACCGGGCGGGTCCTTCCCTGTTCCCCGCCCGGCTCCCACGCACCCATGACCCTCGCCTCGTCCCACCGCTCCGTCCTTCAGGCCCTGCTGGCTGGTACCGCGCTCCTCTTCTCCTCCTCCGCCCTGTCCCAGGCCCAGGAGACTCCGCCCGAGCCCTCGCCCCAGGGTGAGGTCGCGCCCCCCGCGGAGCCCTCCGCGCCCGTGCCTCCCGCCGCGCTGCCGCCTCCCGCGGAGGAGAAGGAGAAGGAAAAGGAGAAGACCAAACCCTGGTACGAGACCCTCCGCCTCCGGGGCTACACGCAGGTCCGCTACAACCGGCTGCCCAGCTTCCGGGTGAACGACTCGCTCATCAACGATCAGGGCGACCGCTTCCTGGGCAAGGACACCGGCTTCGGCATCCGCCGCGCGCGGCTCGTCATCTTCGGGGACGTGCACCCGCACGTGTCCATCTACCTGCAGCCGGACTTCGCCTCCGTCATCGGTGACCAGTACAACGTCGCCATCATGCGGGACTGGTACGCGGACATCTTCGTGGACGCGAAGAAGGAGTTCCGCTTCCGCGTGGGCCAGTCGAAGGTGCCGTTCGGCTTCGAGAACCTCCAGTCCAGCCAGAACCGACTGGCGCTGGATCGCAACGACGCCATCAACAGCGCGCTGAAGGACGAGCGCGACCTGGGCGTGTTCTTCTACTGGGCGCCCGCGCACATCCGCGAGCGCTTCAAGTTCCTCGTCGACAGCGGCCTCAAGGGCTCTGGCGACTACGGCGTGGTGGGCCTGGGCGTCTACAACGGCCAGACGGCCAACCGCGCCGAGCGCAACAACAGCCCCCACGCCATCGCGCGCGTCACCTATCCCTTCCTCTTCGGCTCCCAGTATGTGGAGGCCGGTGTCGGTGGCTACTACGGCCGCTTCAACACCACCGCGACTCCGCGCGATGACGCGGCCTATGCGCTCGCGCGGGGCCCCAACATGGTGGATGCCCGCGGCATCGTCAGCCTGACCATCTACCCGCAGCCGCTGGGCTTCCAGGCGGAATACAACTTCGGGCGCGGTCCGTCGCAGGGCTCGTTCCCGGACGAGGCGCTGCTCATCGACAGCCGGAACCTCCAGGGCGGCTACGCGCAGCTCATGTACAAGCTGGACGGCGTGGTGGGCGTGTCGCTCATCCCCTACGTGCGCGGCACGCTCTACAAGGGCGGCAAGAAGTTCGAGACCAACGCCCCCCGCTATGACGTGCGCGAGCTGGAGCTGGGCGCGGAGTGGCAGATCTGGAAGGCCCTGGAGCTGACGGCCGCCTACGTCATCGCGGACCGCACCTCGTCGCGCTACCCGTATGTGCAGGAGCAGGGGCACGTGACGCGCCTCCAGCTCCAGTTCAACTACTGAGTCAGAGCCGCGGGTCGACGGGCTCGCTCTCCAGGGCGAGCACGCCGAACACGCACTCGTGCACGCGGCGCAGGGACTCCTTCTTCGTGAAGCGCTCCAGTCCCTCCACGCCCAGCGCGAACTCGCGCAGCGCGAGTGAGCGCTTGGTGCCCAGGCCGCGCTGGCGCAGCCGGTCCAGGTTCGCGGGCGCGGTGTACTCCGGACCGTAGATGATGCGCAGGTACTCCGGGCCCCGGGACTTGATGGCGGGCTGCACCACGCCCTTGCGTCCGCGCACCGCGAAGCCGAAGGGCTTCACCACCATGCCCTCGCCGCCACGCGCGGTGAGCTCCTCCCACCACCGCACGCCGCCGGCCACCGCGTCCGCGTCCTCCAGCGCCACGACGCGGTAGGGCGTGGCCACCAGGAACGACGGATCCGCGCGGCACACTCGTGCCAGCGTCTCCATGTGCCAGACGTGGTCCTTGTCCACGTGGGCCGCGCCCTCCGTGGCCAGCAGGTGGAACGGCGCCAGGCGCACGTCGTCCAGCGACGTCACCGGCCAGCAGTAGCGCCGGTACGCCTCCACGTAGCGCTGCACGTGGGTGGCCTTGTCCGTGAAGCGCGCGGACAGCTCACCCAGCGGCAGTCCCCGGGCGGTGGCCTGGCCCAGCACGGACACCACGTCCGTCAGCGCCGCGCGGGAGGCCGCCCCCACGGCGGCGTACGGGTCGCGCAGCAGCTCCTGGGCCTTGAGCGACCAGGGCATCAGCTCGCAGTCCAGGCAGGCCCAGTCCGTCTTCAGCTCCTCCCAGAAGCCGGACGCGTCCAGCGCCGCCCGGACGCGCGCGAGGAACGCGGCCTCCAGGGCGTCGTCGGTGAAGAAGCGCCGGCCCGTGCGCGTGTAGCAGACGCCCGTCTCTCCAGCGGTGACGCCGAAGCGGCGGCGGGCGGCGTCCGCGTCGCGCGCGATGACGACGACGGCGCGCGAGCCCATGTGCTTCTCCTCGCAGACGACCTGGGCCACGCCCTCCTTGCGGTAGTAGTCGAACGCCTGCTGGGGATGCTCCAGGAAGCCGGGCAGGGTGCTCGTCTCCGACGGCGACATGGTGGGCGGCAGGTAGATGAGCCAGCGCGGATCCATGGCGAAGCGGCTCATCGCCTCCAGCGCGGCGGTGGTGTTCTCCTCGCGCAGGGTGACGTGCGCGGCCAGCCGCGTGGAGATGATGCGCTTGCCCCTCACGTCCTCCAGGTCCAGCACGTCATCCGCCTGCTGCTGCGCGCTCAGGCCGGACGGGGCCGGGGTGCCCAGGGGCTTCACCGGCTCGCAGTACACGCGCTGCGCGGGCACGGACACCAGCTCCCGCTCCGGGTAGCGCAGGGCGGTGAGCTGGCCGCCGTAGACGCAGCCGGTGTCCACGCACAGCGTGTTGTTGACCCACTCGGCCTCCAGCACGGCCTGGTGGCCGTACACCACCGCCGCGCGGCCCCGGTACTCCGCCGCCCAGTTGAAGCGCACCGGGAAGCCGTACTCGTCCGTCTCGCCTGTCGTCTCGCCGTAGAGCGCGAAGGTGCGCACGCGGCCGGAGCCCCGGCCCTGCATGCTCTCCTTCAGGCCCGCGTGCGCCACCACCAGTCGCCCGTCGTCCAGCACGTAGTGGGACACCCGGTCGTCGATGAACTTCGCCACGCGCTGGTGGAACTCCGGCGGTTCCTTCTCCAGCTGCTCCAGCGTCTGGGCCATGCCGTGGGACACGTTGACCTTGCCGCCGCGCAGCTTGCGCAGGAGCTTCATCTCGTGGTTGCCCGGCACGCACAGCGCGGTGCCGGCCTCCACCATGTCCATCACCAGCCGCAGCACGCCCGGGATGTCCGGGCCCCGGTCCACCAGGTCGCCCAGGAAGACGGCCTTGCGGCCTTCGGGCGGACGCACGTCGAAGCCCGGCGTGCCGTCCGCGCGCGGTTGCAGCTGGTAGCACAGCTTCGCGAGCAGCGCCTCCAGTTCCTCGCGGCAGCCGTGGATGTCTCCGATGATGTCGAACGGCCCGCGCTCGTGCTTGAGGTTGCACCAGAGCGGCTGGCGCTCCAGCACCACGCGTTCGATGGCGTCCGGCTTGAGGACGTGGAGGTGGCGGAAGCCCTCGCGCTCCAGGCCGCGCAGGGAGCGGTGCATTTGCGAAACCTGGTTGCGCACGAAGCGGAAGCTGGCGGCGCGGTCCGGCCGCTGCTGGTTGCGCTCGATGCAGGTGCGCTCCGGCACGTCCAGCACCAGCGCCACGGGCAGCACGTGGTACTCGCGCGCCAGCTCCACGAAGGCCTTGCGGGACTCCGGCTGCACGTTGGTGGCGTCCACCACGGTGAGCAGGCCCCGCGCCAGCCGCTTCGCAGCGACGTAGCGCAGGGTTTCGAAGGCGTCCTTCGTCGCCTCCTGGTTGTTCTCGTCGTCGGACACGAAGCCCCGGTAGGTGTCCGAGGAGAGCACCTCCGTGGGCTTGAAGTGCCGGCGCGCGAAGGTGGATTTCCCCGAGCCGGAGGGGCCAATCAGCACGACGAGCGACAGCTCTGGAATGTGGAGGTTCATCGCGTGAACACCGCCATCTGCGTCGGCGCGCCGACCTCCGCGTCGTTCTCTCCCACCGGCAGGAAGCGCACGGTGTAGCCGTAGCGCTCGCACATGCTGGCCGCCCACGCCTCGAACTCGGCGCGGGTCCACTCGAAGCGGTGGTCGCGGTGGCGGAAGGTTCCGGCGGGGAGCGAGGTGAAGCGCACGTTGTACTCGGCGTTGGGGGTGGTGAGGAGGATGAGGCCCGGCCGCGTGTACTCGAAGAGTGCGCGCTCGAAGGCCGCGAGGCGCGGCATGTCCAGGTGCTCGATGACCTCGATGACGGTGGCGGCGTCGAAGCCCGCGAGCCGCTGGTCGCGGTACAGGAGCGAGCCGTGCAGCAGCTTCACGCGCTGGCGTTGCAGGTCCGGCATCCGTTCGATGCCGAGCCGGTCCTGGGCAATCTCCAGCGTGCGGTGGGACACGTCCATGCCCACGAGTTCCGTGAAGCGGCGGTCCTTCAAGAGGGCCTTGAGGAGCTTGCCCTCGCCGCAGCCCAGGTCCACCACGCGCGCGGCGCCGTGCTCCTGGAGGGTGGTCATCACCGTCTGGAGCCGCTGCTCGTTGAGGCTCAGGCGAGACTCGAGCACGGCCTCCTCGGCGTTGCGCGCCTCCTGGCGTTCCTCGGGCTCGGGGGCCTCGTCGCCCGCGAGCCGCTCCAGGGCCTCGCGCGCCAGGCTGTGGCGGTGGCGCAGGTAGCGGCGGGCAATCTGCTCGCGCTCCGGGTGCGCGGCGAGCCAGCCCTCACCGTGGCGCACCAGCTTCTCCACCTCCTCGTCGCCGACCCAGTAGTGCTTGTCGTCGTCGAGCACCGGGATGAGCACGTACAGGTGCGAGAGCAGGTCGCCCAGGCGTACCTGTCCCTCCAGCGTCACGGTGAAGTAGCGGCTGTCTCCCCACGCGGGCACCGTCTCATCCAGCGCGTGGCGGGTCGCGGTGACGGTGTAGCCGAGCGGTTCGAAGAGGCGGCGCAGGAAGGCTTCACCGCCCCGGCAGGGCAGCACCGACAGGCGGGCGGAGAGGGGGATGGGCTGTTCTGCCAGCTCCGGCCGGTCCTTGCTGCGCCCGGACAGCGCGGTGCCGAAGACGCGGGACAGCGCCACGCTCATGAAGGACGACGCCACGTAGGGCCGGTCGTTGACGTACTGCTCCAGCGGACCGCCCTGGCCGCCGCCTGACGACGGCCGGCCGCGCACCAATGCGACGGGGTCCACCTCCAGGAGGAGCGCCGCCGTGGTGCGGCTGACGGAGGCCTCCGGGTAGAAGACGTGCGCCAGTCCGAAGGGCAGCTCGAAGGACTGGGGCCGTTCCGGGTTCTTGTGCAGCAGGTAGCCCAGGTCCGTCGCGGGCGAGTGGGTCGTCGAAAGGGTCAGGAGCATGGGAGGCGCGCGTGAATCCTGCTGCGCGCCGGACGGGCGGAACAAGGGGCCCTGACGGAAAGGGGCCCCTTCTTTCCCCGCCTACCCGCCGACCGCCTGGTCGATGGCGCCGAAGATGCTGGCGCCCGAGTCGTCCCGCATCTCGATGCGCACCCGGTTGCCGCGCTTGAGGAACGGCGTCTTCGGCGCGCCGTCCCGGAGCGTCTCCACCACGCGCACCTCCGCGATGCACGAGTAGCCCGCCCCACCCGCACCCACCGGCTTACCGGGACCGCCGTCCGGACCCCGGTTGGACACCGTGCCGGAGCCGATGATGCTGCCCGCGCACAGCGAGCGCGTCTTCGCCGCGTGGGCCACCAGCGTGCCGAAGTCGAACGTCATGTCCACGCCCGCGTCCGCGCGGCCGAAGGGCTCGCCGTCGAGGAAGACCTCCAGGCGGCGGTGCAGCTTGCCTTCCCGCCACGCGGTGCCCAGCTCCTCCGGCGTGACGAACACCGGCGAGAACGCCGACGCGGGCTTGGACTGGAAGAAGCCGAAGCCCTTCGCCAGCTCGTTCGGAATGAGGTTGCGCAGCGACACGTCGTTGACCAGCCCCACCAGGACGACGGCGCCCAGGGCCTGCTCGCGCGTGGCACCGAGCGGCACGTCGCGGGTCACCACCACGACCTCGCCCTCCATGTCGCAGCCCCACGCCTCGTCGGCGAGCGGGATGGGCTGGCGCGGCCCGAGGAAGCCGTCGGAGCCGCCCTGGTACATCAAGGGGTCGGTCCAGAAGGAGGGCGGCAGCTCCGCGCCGCGCGCCCTGCGCACCAGCTCCACGTGGTTCACGTACGCGGAGCCGTCCGCCCACTGGTAGGCGCGGGGCAGGGGGGCCGCGCACCGGGCGGGGTCGAAGGGCGCTCCCGGAACCTCTCCGCGCTCCAGCCGCTCCGCCAGCGCGCGCAGGGCTGGCGCATGGCGGTCCCAGTCATCCAGCGCGGCCTGGAGCGTGGGCGCGATGGCGGACGCATCCGCCTGCCGGGACAGGTCCTTCGTCACGACGACGAGCCGTCCATCCCTTCCTGTGTCGAGCGAGGCGAGCTTCACGGCTGGCCTCCTCCCGAGGACGAAAGCTTCGCCTTGGGCAGGTCCGCCCAACAGGCGTCGTAGTCCTTCTGGAGGACGGGGCTCTCTATCGCCTGTCGCGTGGGCGCGATGACCCAGCGGGTCTCGAACATGAAGGCGAGCGTGTTGTCGATCTTCTTTGGCGTCAGCTCCGCGGCGACGGCGGCTTCGTAGGTCTTGCGGTCCGGGCCGTGGGCGCTCATGCAGTTGTGGAGCGACGCGCCGCCGGGGAGGAACGCGTCCGCCTTGGCGTCGTAGACGCCGTGCACCAGGCCCATCAATTCGCTCATCACGTTGCGGTGGAACCAGGGCGGCCGGAAGGTGTTCTCCGCCACCATCCACCGGGGCGGGAAGATGACGAAGTCGCAGTTCGCCGTTCCCGGCGTGTCACTGGGCGACGTGAGCACCGTGAAGATGGACGGATCCGGGTGGTCGTAGCTCACGGTGTTGATGGTGTTGAAGCGCGCCAGGTCGTACGTGTACGGCGCGTAGTTGCCGTGCCATGCCACGACGTCGAATGGCGAGTGGTCCAGCGTCGTCTCCCAGAGGTTCCCCTGGAACTTCTGCACCACGCGCGTGGGGCGCTCCACGTCTTCATACGCCGCGTGCGGCGCCACGAAGTCGCGCGGGTTCGCCAGGCCGTTGGAGCCGATGGGCCCCAGCTCCGGGAGCCGGAACTGAGCGCCGTAGTTCTCGCAGATGTATCCGCGCGCGGGGCCGCCGGGCAGCTCCACCCGCATGCGCATGCCGCGCGGGATGAGCGCGACGTGGCCGGGCGGAACCTCCAGCACGCCCAGCTCCGTGACGATGCGCAGCGTCCCGGACTGGGGGACGATGAGCAGCTCCCCGTCCGCGTTGAAGAAGGCCGTGTCCGTCATGGACGCGGTCGCCGCGTAGAGGTGCACCGCCGCGCCCGCGTTCTCTGCCGGGGAGCCGTTGCCGCCCAGCGTGAAGAGGCTCTCCAGGAAGGTGGTGGGCGTGGTGGGCATGGGCGCCGGGCTCCACCGCAGCCGGTTGGGCGAGGGAGGCACCTCCCGGAACGGTCCGCTCCTCAGCGAGCGGGCCTCCACGGGCCGGTACGCCGGGTGGCCCGCGCTGGGCCGCAGCCGGTACAGCCACGTGCGCCGGTTCACGCCGCGCGGCGCGGTGAACGCGGTGCCGGAGAGCTGCTCGGCGTAGAGGCCGAACGCGACGCGCTGGGGCGTGTTCTGGCCTACGGGGAGCGCACCGGCGACAGCCTCCGATGCGTGCTCGTTTCCAAAGCCTGTCAGGTGGCGGACGTTTTCCATGGCGTCCGAAATAGTAACAGATGTAACCAAACCGGCAAGGCTCAGGGGCCGGGCTTGAGGGCGCGGATGGCGGCGCGCTCCACGCGCTCCAGCAGCGAGCGCAGCACCTGTCGTTCAGAGGGCGACAGCTCCGCGAGCACCTCCGCCTCCGCTTCGAGCGCGGCGGGGGCGATGCGCTGGTAGAGCCTGCGCCCGGAGGCGGTCAGCGTCAGGCGCCGCGAGCGGGCGTCGCTCTGGCTCGTGGCGCGCCGCACCAGTCCGCGCTCCTCCAGCGAGCGCGCGGCGCGGCTCACCGGGACTTTCTCCATCCGCGTGCGCCGGACGAGCTCCAGCTGCGAGCGCTCGCCGTCCTCGCCCAGGACGGCGATGAGCCGCCACTCCTGCGTGGAGAGGCCGTCCTCGGCCGCGTACACGCGGGCGATGCGCTGGCTCACGACGTTGTCCGCGACCGACAGGCGATAGGGGAGGAACTCATCGAGGGTGAGGCTCGCGGTGCGTGCTTTCTTCATCGGGCTTCCGACTATAGCCAGCGCGGCCCGCGTGCCATGGCTCGTGTGGAGGACGGTGCTGGTGTCGCGCGCCCCTCCGTCCTCGGAAGGAGTTCCCTGCATGCTGTCGCTGCTCGCCCGTCAGTCCATGTCCTCCAGGGCGATCTCCGCCAGTTCGCGGTAGAGCGGCACCACCTCTACCGCGAGCAGGTCCTCCATCACCTTCCGAGCGCCCGCGGTGTCTCCTGCCTGCCGGAGCCGACGGACCTCGGACCGCGCAGCCATCATCCGCATGGAGCTGCTTCGGATTCGCCCCCGCTCCTCGCGGAGCAGGGCCGTCGCGGTGGTGACGTCCTGGATGGCTGCCTGGGCGTCGGCCTCGGAGATGGCCACCTCGCGTGCCGTGCGCAGCAGCACTTCGCGCACGCCCTGGGTGAGCACCAACGCTTCGCCCGCCTCCACGCGGGCGGCGAGGGCTCGCACCTCATCCCAGTTGACGTCCTCGGACATGCTCAGCGCCTCTTCGGAACCCGCGGGCCCGCCGCGATGGTCCGCGCTCGCGGCAGTGGCGGGCCCTCCCCTCCATCCCCCTCCTCGCCGTGAATTTCTAGTAGGCGCAAGCGCGGTTGTTGCACCACCCCTGCGTCGTGCCGCAGACGCAGTCCGAGTCGTCGATGCAGCGGGTGGACGGGCACGTGGGGCCGCCACCGCCGCCGCCACCGCCCGAGAGCTCGTAGGAGCAGGCGTTGCGCGTGCACGAGACAGACCGCGCGTTGGGACACGCGTTCCAGCAGTCATCCTCCGACGAGCACCGGACGGAGAAACAGATCAGCCCCGCGGCCTCCTCGGGCGTGGGCTCGGAGCTCAGGGCTTCGGAGGACTCGGTGGCGGCGCACACCGCCTGCGTGGCCATCTCCAGGGCCGGCGCGGACGGCTCCGCGAAGGCTGCGGTGGCCGCGAAGGACAGCAGGACGGCGACGCTCCAGGACAGGCTTCGGCGGGACGACGACATGGCGGCGGGCTCTTTTCTCCCAGCGAAGCCATGCGGCACTGCATGGGGATTCCTGGGAGCACCAATTTAACACGGCTGTCATAGCTGGGGCTGGTTCCGCCGGATGCGTCCCGGGCGAGGGGTTCATCGGTTGGATTGATCCCCGGCCTGGGCCCGATTGCCGCGTGCGCCAAGTCCCCCCATCGTTCCCGGGAGACCGCAGGCCGGGGGGGACCTCATGCGCGCGCAATTCCTGCTCATCCTCATCCCGTCTTTGATTGTTCCGGGGACGTATGCCGGAGCACAGGACGCCAGCTCGGCCGCGCACGGGGCGCATGGCAAGCCTTCCGCGTTGTCGAGCCTGAGCTCGCTTGCCCAGGGCGCGGTGCTCTTCGATGACCTGGGGACCTTCCAGCGGAAGGTGACGACCCGGTCGCCCGAAGCGCAGGCCTTCTTCGACCAGGGGATGCGGCTCACGTATGCCTTCAACCACGACGAGGCCGCGCGCTCGTTCGCCCGCGCCGCGCAGCTGGACCCGTCCTGCGCCAGTTGCTACTGGGGCGTCGCCCTGGTGCTCGGGCCCAACTACAACGTGCCCATGCTGCCGGACCGGGCCGCGACCGCGTGGACGGCCCTGCAAAAGGCCCAGGCGCTCGCCCCCACGGCGACTCCCACGGAGCAGGCGCTCATCGGCGCGCTGTCCCATCGCTACGGCGGGCCGGAGCCCCGCACGCCCGAAGAGATGAAGCCCTTCTCCCAGGCCTATGCCAACGCCATGCGCGACGTGGCGAAGCGCTTCCCGGATGACAACGACGTGCAGGTGCTCTTCGCCGAGTCCCTGATGAACCTCAACCCGTGGAAGCTGTGGACGCTGGAGGGCAAGGCGGAGCCGGGGACGGGAGAGATTGTCTCGCGGCTGGAGACGGTGCTCGCGCGCGCGCCGAACCATCCGGGCGCCAATCACTATTACATCCACGCCGTCGAGGCCTCGGATCACCCCGAGCGCGCGCTGGCTTCCGCGGACCGGCTGCCGGGGCTGATGCCCGGCGCGGGACACGTGGTGCACATGCCGGCGCACATCTACCAGCGGGTAGGCCGGTACGCGGATGCCTCGGAGAGCAACCGCCGCGCCGTCCAGGCGGACAACGCCTATCTGCGCAAGGTGGAGCCCATCGGGTACTACCCCATGTACCTGGCCCACAACTGGGGCTTCCTGTCGTTCTCCTCGTCCATGGAGGGGCGCGCGGGGGAGTCCATCCGCGCCGCGCGCGAGTCCGCGAAGGTCCTGCCGCCGGAGATGCTGACGGAGATGCCGGGCATGGACTTCTTCGCCTCCGAACCCCTGCTCGCGATGGTGCGCTTCGGGCACTACGACGATTTGCTCACGGAGCCCCGGCCGGATCCGAAGTACCCGGTGCTGACGGGGCTATGGCTGCACGCGCACGGGCTGGCGCTCGCGGCGAATGGGGAGTTCAAGGAGGCCCGCGCGGAGCACGCGGAGCTGGTGAAGCTGGCCGCCAGCGTTCCCGACACGATGACCGCCGGAAACAATTCGGCGAAGGACGTGCTGGACGTGGCGGCCCGCGTGCTCGACGCCTCCATCGCCGAGCGCCAGGGTTGCGCGGATGCGCTGACGCGCTGGGAGGATGCGGTGCGCGCCGCGGATCAGCTGGCCTATTCGGAGCCCAGTGACTGGTTCTACCCCGTGCGCCACTTCCAGGGCGCGGCGCTGCTGGACGCGGAGCAGTACAAGGCCGCGGAGGCCGTCTACCGCGAGGACCTGCGCCGCAACCCCGGCAACGGCTGGGCCCTCTTCGGACTCGCCCAGTCGTTGAAGGGGCAGGGGCGCACGGCCGAGGCCACCGCCGTGCAGCAGCGCTTCAAGAAGGCCTGGGCGGGCGCCGACGTCGCGCTCACCCGCACGGCCTTCTGACGTCAGAAGCGGGCCTGGAGCAGCACGTTGACGCCCACGGCGTTCGCGGGTTGGAAGACCGGCCCTGAGACGCCCGTGACGTCGTCCTCGAAAATGGTCCGGTTCGGGTCGTGCGTGTAGGAGACCTCCGCCAGCACGCCGGCCACCTTTCCCAGGTCCCAGCGCGCCGTGGCCTTCACCGTCACCACCAGCCGAGGGTCCTCGCCCGCGGGCAGGATGCTGATGAGGTTGGGCCCCTGGAACACGGCGGTGTTGTCACTGAGCAGGGGGCTCTCCGGTGAGTTCCGCAGCGAGGCGGGGCGGGTGACGCGCAGGAGCAGCCCAGGCGTCAGCCCCCAGTCCTGGAGGTGGTAGTCACTGCTCAGCGTGCCGGAGACCTCCGCGCGGGTCTCCGCGTCGCTCATGAAGGCCAGGTACGGAGGGAACCCGGGGATGTCAGCCTGGATGAACGAAAGCGTGCGGACATAGGCCAGTGCGTGCGCGCGCCAGAAGCCCTGCTTCACCCGCGCCTCCAGGGCCCCTGCGCCCCCTGTCTGCGTGCTCCGTTGAGGATAGCCGGCCTCCGGATCCACGAGCCCCTGGGACACGAGGCTGCCCTCCAACGACACTGACGCGGCGAAGCCTCCGGGGTACGTCTCCGGAAGGAAGAAGCGTTCGAAGAAGGTCGGGTCGCCCTGGTACAGCGCCAGGTCGACGTTGTTCCCAACAGGGGCGCCGTGGTGCCAGACCGCGCCCAGGGAGGCCCCCTTCACGGGGACGTGCAGCTCGACGCCCTGGTTCGCGACGGCGGGGACCTGCCCTCGATTGAGCACGGTGCCCTTGAGGGCCAGTCGCAGCTCGGGCGTGACGTCCAGGAAGCCGCCCGCGAGCAGGGCGTAACGGCGCGAGGACTCCAGCCGCAGGTCATCGGCGACGGTGGCGGACTTGAGCGCCACGAAGGCATCCCAATGCCGCCGGGACAGGCGCAGCTCCAACGCGGACTCGCTTCCCGAACGGCGGGGGAAGGCCTGCCGTTCCCAGGTGACCGGGTACGTGAAGCCCATGTACAGCCGCGACGTCGTGATGGGGTGGACCGCCACGGCGAGCCCCTCGCCGGACTCCCATCCCGAGGGCCGGTAGCGCAGCCGCACGTTGCTGCCGAAGTCCTGCAAGGCAATGCCCGTGGCGCCCGGCGTGGAGAGGAAGAACGACAGCGTGGCTTCCGCGCGCATGCCCGACGCGAGCTCCGGCGTATGGCCTTCCAGCGCCGCGTGAAAGTACGTGCCCGACCCCCCGGCGTCGATGTCCTCGTCGAGCCCCTGGAAGGACAGCCGCGCCTGGAGGGGCGGTTCGGTGGGCGTGGCTTCAGGGGCCTGTCCCAGCAGGAGCAGCAGGGGAATCGTCAGGAGAGGAGACGCCATGGGCGCGCGCGTCTAGCACGTATCAGGACGCGGTGTCCGGGACGGGGTCGATGCGGCTGTGGCGCCGCGTGTCCGGCATCACCGTGTAGACGAGCAGCGAGCAGAAGATGCAGGCCGTGACGTACCAGAAGAACCACGTCTCTTTCCCGGCCAGCTTCAGGCGCGTGCCCACGTACTCCGCGGTGCCTCCGAAGAGGGACACCGTCAGCGCGTAGGGCAGCCCCACGCCCAGGGCGCGGATGCGCGCGGGGAACAGCTCCGCCTTCACCACGGCGTTGATGGACGTGTAGCCGGAGAGGATGACCAGCGCGGCGAGCACCAGCAGGAACGCGGTGAAGGCGTCCTTTGTCCGCGTCAGCGCCGTGAGCAGCGGCACCGTGCACAGCGTGCCCAGCACGCCGAACCCCATCAGCACCGGCCTGCGCCCCACGCGGTCGGAGACGTACCCCAGCACCGGCTGGAGGAACATGTAGAGGAACAGCGAGCCCGCGGAGATGAGCGTGGCCTCGTCCCGCGTCAGTCCCACGGAGTTCACCAGGAACTTCTGCATGTAGACGGTGTACGTGTAGAAGGCCAGCGTCCCGCCCATCGTGAGCCCCACCACGACGGCGAGCTCCTTCGGGTGGCGCAAGAGCTCCCGCATGGGGTGGTGGTCGGACTTCTTCGCGGCCTCGCGGGTGAAGGCCTCCGTCTCCACCATGTTGCGGCGCATGTAGAAGCCGAAGATGGCCAGCGCCGCGCCAATGCCAAACGGGATGCGCCAGCCCCAGGCCTCCAGCTGCGGGCCCGTCAACACCAGCCGCTGCAACACCAGCAGCGTCAGCGTGGCCAGAAGCTGTCCCATGATGAGCGTGACGTACTGGAAGGAGCTGTAGAAGCCGCGGTGGCGGGAGGTGGCCACCTCGCTCAGGTAGGTGGCGCTGGTGCCGTACTCGCCGCCCAGGGAGAGCCCCTGGAGCAGCCGCGCGAGCATCAGCACCACGGGCGCCGCCACGCCGATGCGCGCGTAGGTGGGGCACACGGCGATGACCAGCGAGCCCAGGCACATCAGCGTGACGGACAACGTCAGCGCGGACCTGCGGCCCTGGAGGTCCGCGTAGAGCCCCATCAGCCAGCCGCCCACCGGCCGGATGAGGAAGCCCAGCGCGAACACCCCGGCGGTGTTGAGCTGCTGCACCAGCGGATCCGCGTCCGGGAAGAACGCCTGCGCGAAGTACAGCGAGAACGCCGAGTAGACGTAGAAGTCGTACCACTCGATGAGGTTGCCCACCGAGCCGCCGAAGATGGAGAGCAGCCGCTGCCGCAGGGGGGACATCGGGCTCAAGGCTCAGGCCTTCAGCGTGCGGCCGAACAGGTCCTCGAGCCTCTTCCAGTGCGTCTGCGCGACCTCCGCGTTGAACTGGGGCGTGCCCGGCACCGAATAGCCGTGCTGCGCGCCGGGATAGAGCTCCGAGCGGTACTTCACGCCCGCGTCCTTCAGCGCCGCCTCCAGCGTGCGGATGGCGTCCGCGGGCATGGAGTTGTCCTGGTCCGCGTGGCCGAAGTACAGCTCGGCCTTCACCTGGTTCACCAGGCGGTGGGGACTGTCAGGTGAGTCCGTGGCCAGACGGCCGCCGTGGGAGGACGCCACCGCGCCGATGCGGTCCGGGAAGTCCGCGCCCATGCGCACCGCGATGCCGCCGCTGAAGCAGTAGCCGGCCACGCCCGCCTTCGGGCCCTTCACGAAGGGCTGCCGGGCGAGGAAGTCCAACTCAGCGCCCGCGTCCAGCTTCAGCCGCTCCGGCGTCAGCGCGCCGATGAGGCCGTAGAGGCGCTTGCGGAACGCCTCGTCCGCGAAGGAGCCCTGGAGGTCCAGCTTGGAGGTGTGCCCGTCCCGGTAGAACACGTTGGGCAGCAGCACGACGTAGCCGGACTTCGACAGGCGCCGGGCCATCTCGTCGAAGACGGGGCGGATGCCAAAGGCATCCGGAATCATGATGACCGCCGGCCACGGGCCCGAGCCCTCCGGCTGGAACAGCTTCGCGTCCATCACTCCATCCGCGGTCTTGATGTCGACGTCCTGCATGGCGTGGGTGACCTCCAGCGCGGGCGGTGCATGCGCCCGGCAGGAGGGTGACACCACACGCGAGCGCGATGCGCCATCCGTTTCGCGGCGGGCCCCCACCGCCCCGCGCGAAACGGACATTTGCTTGGACTACTTGACGCAGTTGCTCCAGCCGCGCTTGCTGTTGCTGACCGTCATCTCCCAGTAGCGGGTGCCGCTGTTGTAGTCGATGGAGACGCCGTCGTTGAAGTCGCTGGTGCTGAAGTTGCCGCCGATGCCGGACAGCAGGCAGGCCACGCCGCCAGGGTTGTAGTCCAGGTTGTGCGTGAAGGTGCCCGGGTTGCCCGCGATCCACAGCCAGCCGCCCTGGGCCGTGGGGACGTCCACGCAGATGGCGCGCGCGCCGCCGGACGCGCCCAGGCTGCCGCCCAGGTACCAGTTGTAGCCGTCATTCCAGACGCGGGCGTAGTCGGAGTTGGACGTGAAGCCGCCCGCGGCCTCCACCTGCGTGAGGAAGCAGCGGCGGTCCGCGGTGACCGCGCCCAGCAGCTTCGCCGCCTGGCCCTTGTACCAGGCTGCCTCCGGGGTGCGGTTGGTGGCGGTGTTGAGGCACTGGACGCCGGTGCCCAGCGCCTTGCTGTTGGAGTGGTTGACGAAGAGCTGCCAATTGCCGGCGTACTGGTACACGCCCGCGCTGGCCCAGCTGGTGCCCTTGAGGTTGCCCTGGATGCCGGTCAGGAAGCAGGTCCGGCCCGTGGTGGTCCCGATGGCGGTGGAGGTCAGGCCGTTGTTGGAGGTTCCCCACCAGTAGGTCCCGCCCAGGGTGACAGCCTGCTCGCTCGTCGCGAGGGACGCGTCCTCGGGAGCGGCCGGGGTGGCGGTCTCGGTGACGGCCTCGCCCGGCGCGGCCTCACCCATCATGGACTCGTCCATCATGGGGTCGCCGCCACAGCCCACCGCGAAGAGGCAAAGGGGGGCCGCCAGGGACAGCTTCCGCGCGAAGTGATTCGTGTGCATGTCGCTTCTCCGTTCGTCGTTCGGGAATGCCAGCGATGCGTCCGGCTGGCCGGGGTTCGTCCCGGCCGGGTCGCCAGCGGGGAACGTGGCGGGCCATGAGCAACGGGGATGCCAGCGCCGTTTCCCTGGGGCGCGTGTCGAGGGCGGGCGCGGGGAACGGCAAGCCTTGCGCTTCCACGACGCGTGCGGGACGGCAAGGCTTGCACGGACGGCAAGAGTTGCACGGCCGGGAGGTGTGTCCGCGCGGGGCTCCTGGCAGGATCGCGCAATCAGTCTACGGAGCGGGAGGGCAAGGTGGTCATGCATCGCGAAGGCGCGGCCGTGGTCCGGATGCTGGTGGTGCTGGGCGCGCTGTGCGGTGCCGGCGCGCGGGCGGAGGTGACGCGCGCGGAGTTCCTGGTGCCGTCGGAGGAGGGCATCGAGGTGTCCGTGCGCGAGGTGAAGGACACGGGCATGCAGGTGGCCAACCTGCCGCCGCTCATCCTCCTGCACGGCGCGCGGGTGCCGGGGCGGGCCTCGTTCGATTTGCCCGTCGAGGGTGGCTCCATCGCGGAGGAGCTCGCCCGCGCGGGGCACGCGGTGTACCTCCTGGATGCGCGCGGCTATGGCGGCTCCACGCGGCCCCTGGCCATGAGCACGCCCGCGAAGGGACGGCCCCTGGTGGGCTCACATGAAGTCGTCCAGGACGTGCACGCGGTGGTGGGCTGGGTGAAGGCGCGCACGGGACAGCGCCGCGTGGGGCTGGTGGGCTGGGCCACCGGAGGTCACTGGGCGGGCATGTACGCCAGCCTCCATCCGGACAACGTCAGCCACCTGGTGATGCTCAACGCGCTGTACGCGGGCAGCGCGGAGCACAAGATGCTGGGCAAGGGCACGGACTTCGAGGACCCGAAGCGGCCGGGGCACTTCAACGCGGAGGGCATGGGCGCCTACCGGTGGAGCACGGGCGCGTCGCTGATGGCCGTGTGGGACCGGCAGCTGCCCGCGGAGGAGGAGGAGCGGGTGAAGTGGAGGGATCCGGAGGTGGCGGCGTCGTTCCAGCGCGAGGCGGTGACGAGTGATCCGCTGGGGCCGTCACGCACGCCGTTCGCCTTCCGGGCGCCGTCCGGGGCGCTGGAGGACAGCTTCTACCTGGCCACGGGCCGGCAGCTGTGGGACGGAGCGTCCATCACGGGGAAGGTGCTCATCCTGCGCGCGGAGAACGACTTCTGGAGCCGGCCGGAGGACGTCACGCGCCTCCAGGAGCACCTGAACCACGCCGCCAGCGTGAAGGCCGTGGTGCTCCCGGGCGCGACGCACTTCGTGCACCTGGAGCGGCCGGAGCGGGGCCGCCGCCTGCTCATGGACGAGCTGCTGCGCTTCACCGGCGCCCGCGTCACCCCCGCGCCGAAGCCCCCGAAGCCCGTAGCGCCGTGAGCCGCTAGACTGGTGGGGATGATTTCCATCCGGAGACTCGAACAGGCGACCCCCGAGGAGCGTGAGGCGCTGGCCGAACTGCTCATCGACTCCGTCGACGGAGGCGCGTCGGTG
The DNA here is from genome assembly GCF_003611685.1 of Corallococcus sp. CA049B. NCBI lineage: Bacteria > Pseudomonadati > Myxococcota > Myxococcia > Myxococcales > Myxococcaceae > Corallococcus > Corallococcus sp. CA049B. The sequence continues at coordinate 52,223 of NZ_RAWC01000009.1, forward strand.
GGCTTCCTGCCGCCGTTCTCACGGGACGCGGCGGTGGAGTACTGGCGGGGCGTGCTCGCGGCGCTGGGGCCGGGGCTGGTGCTCTGGGTCGTGGAGGTGGACGGGCGCATCGCCGGCACCGTGCAGCTCGCGCCGTCGCTGCGTCCCAACGGCCTGCACCGCGCGGAGGTGCAGAAGCTGCTCGTGCACTCGCGGGCTCGCGGACAGGGGCTCGCGTCGCGGCTGCTCCAGGAGGTCGAAGCGTACGCGCGGAGCGCGGGGCGCACGCTGCTGGTGCTGGACACGCTGGCGGGCTCGAAGGCGGAGGCCGTCTATCAGCACTGTCAATGGCAGCGCGCCGGAGAGATTCCAGACTGGGCGCGGCACACCGACGGTGAGCTGCACCCCACGGTCCTCTTCTTCAAGCGCCTTACGCCCTGACGCTCTCTGCTCCTTCAGGGATGATAGGGATAGCGCCCTCACCGGCGCTTCTCGCCGCCTTGGAGGAGGGACTAAGCTGCGCGGACCTGCCCCGGGAGGAACAATGCCAAAACGCTCCGGTAAGCGCGTGGTGCGCTACGTCGCCATCCGGTACGGCGTGCTCGACCCCCGGGCCAATCCCTACACGGTCCGCACGGTCACCCTGGACCTTGGCGATTGTCTCGGCGCCAAACGCCCCATCCGCGTAGACCCCCAGCGCGTGAAGCAGGAGGTCTGGAACAACGTCATCTTCCGCTCCGTCACCCGGGATGCCTACGACTTCATCCTGGTGAAGGTTCCCGCCGCGTGCGTGAACGCCGTGCTGAAGAACGGGGTGGAGCTCAACGGCCAGCGCTTCCGGGTGGACCTCATGTCCGGCTCCCTGTTCAAGCCGGATGACCATAATTTCCGCACGCTCATCGGCATCCCAGACGAGGCGAGACAATTCTTCGCGAACCTGCTGGGCTTCGAGGAGTCCGTCTACTACGCGTCGCGGGCACTCTTCGCCCGGCACCTCACGGGGGTCCGGGGCAACATCCGGGGCCGCGCCTATCCTCTCTCGGACGAGCACCCGCCCGTCATCGAGCTGACCCATCGCACCAGCGGCCAGAAGCTGTCCCTCATGGTCCATGACGGCTGGGGCTATGTCCGGGGCTCGGTCGCGCAGGACATGGAGAGCCAGCTCTCCCAGTGCAAGCGGCGCCACAAGCCGGGCGGCAACTCGAACTACCAGATGTTCCAGTGGTTCAAGGACGAGCGGCCCGAGGTGGTCTCCGAGCTGGTCTCCTCCGCGAACCGCCACCTGTCACCTTTCCTATCGAGCAAGGTGCGATACAGCGCCCTCACGACAGGCCGTCCCACGATGCAGCTCGGCGTGGCGATGCCCACCCCCGGGCGGTGCGTGGTGTTTCCCTCCGGCCAGGAGCGCTTCGAGGCCGCGGCCCAGGGTGGGCTCATCCTCTCGCGCTCACCGGCGGACAAGCCGAACTGCCATCCGGTCCACTGGGATGACGTCGAGACCGTGGGGCCCGCCTCGGACTTCCTCGCCCAGATGGAGTGCCTCCAGTACACGTGGACGGGCTTCGACCGGGGCCACCTGACGTTCTTCAAGGGCATGCTGGGCATCATCCCCGAGGCGTGGTGGCCCGCCGAGTGGGAGAGCCGCAGCGTCATCGTCTGCGCCAAGGATCGCAAGCTCGACGAGCGCTGGACCACCGAGGAGCAACGCGACGAGGCCCATGCGCTCCAGGAGGACTTCCTGCTCGAAGACAGCAGCCTGGTGGCGGTGGACTGGTTCGAGGCGGGGGAGGCCATCGGCGTGCCGTATGACATCCAGTCGTGGCTCGGCGGCGACTACGACGGCGACGAAGTCCAGGTGTTCTTCGAGAAGTACAACCCGCGCCTCTTCCAGCAGGTCGTCGATGAGTTCGACCGCGAGGCGCTCAACCCCAAGCTCGCCAAGCGCTTCAGCCATGCGCCCGGCCGCACGCGCCGGGGGCGGCTGCTGGCCATGACATCGAAGAACACCGGGTTGTGGTCGGTGATCGCCGCCACGGTGAATGCATTGACGGAGACGCAGCGAGGGATGCTGGCCACCTCCCTGGGGTTCACGGGGGAGAACGCCGAGGCCGAGCTCTGGGCGACCATCGAGCGGGGCATCAAGGTCGGGACCGACAGCTACAAGACCTCGGAGGATGTGAGGACCTGGGAGGCGCGCGCGCGCCAATATCAGGAGGTCCTCCGCAAGCAGTTCGGCACGAGCCGGTTGCCCTACAGCAAGGCCCTGCGCGGGCTCCTCGAACAGACGGCCCAGCCGGTGCTCACCGATCCGGAATGGCGCGGCGTCTACTTCCAGTGCATCAACACCTACCCGCTGCCGCTCCTCAAGGGCGCCCTGGCCTTGCGCGGCGTGCCCGCGAGGGTGTTGGGGCATGTGCTTCATCGGCTGCTCCCGGCGGAGCAAAGGACTCCCGAGGCCCTCCAGGGCTTCTTCGAGCAATGGCTCCGCGAGCGCTCCCTTTCCACGGAGGAGGCCCACCGGATCGCCACCAGCCGCGAGGTCCAGGAGATGTTCGCCACGCTCCTCAAGGACTTCGCCCAGGCGGAGGCAGGGCCGGTGAAGAACCGCTCCGCGTATGTGCCACGGCCCTCGACACGAGGCCCCCTGGGCTGGAGCAGCCACCTGCGAAACGTCCACGGCTACATGCCCAAGACCCAAGGGGTGCTCGGCGTGCTGGACGTCCTGTTCCTGATGGCGGACTCCGGGGAGGAAGGAGGCCCCGCCTCGTTCTGGCAGGCGTATCAGCTTTTCGTCCGGGACCACCCGCAGCACCGCTACATGCTGTCCCCGGTGGACGTGATTCGCTGGAAGAAGGGCATCTCCCCCACGGGGCTGTACATCGTGGCGGGCCGCGAGGAATGGGCCGAGTACGAGCGCTTCAAGCAACAGCACCCCGAGTTCGAGTACTCGCACTGAGCAGTTCCAAGGCCTACCGGCACAGTTTGTCGGCTCAGTCCGCCCGGAGCACGACCGCGGGGGGCACGTGCGCGGCCCTTCGTGCTGGCAACAGGGCCGCGAGGAACGCCACCGCGCCGAGCACCGCCACCACCAATCCATACGTGAGCGGATCCGTGGGACGCACGCCGTTTAGCAGGTGCGACAGCGCGCGGCTGGCTCCCCATGCGAGCCCCAGCCCCAACACCAACCCCACCGCCGTGAGCCGCAGGTAGTGGCTCAACACCATGCCCATCAGCTGGCCCGCACGCGCCCCCAATGCCATGCGGATGCCCAGCTCGCGCGTGCGCTGGCTCACCGTGTACGCCAGCACGCCGTACAGCCCCACGCCCGCCAGCGTCAGCGCGAGCACCGCCATGGCCGTGAGCAGGCCGCCCATCACCCGCGTGCGGCCCAGGCTCTCCTCCACCACCGCCTCCAGGTCGCGCACCTGGACGAGCGGCAGGTCTGGATCCACCGCGCGAAGCTGTTCGCGCAGCGCGGGCAGCAGCGCCTGCGCGTCCCGGGTAGCGCGCACGGCGAGGACCATGAACAGGCCCTCGAATTGATCCATGGGCAGGTACACCTCCGCGCGCGGCTCCTCCGCGAGGCTCGCGTGGTGCACGTCGCCTACGACGCCCACCACCTCCCGGAACGGCTCGCCGTCGAGCGTCAGCCGTGCGCGCTGGCCCAACGCGGAGCCCTTCGACAGGAAGCGCCGCGCGAAGGTCTCGTTGACCACCATCACCGGCGCCGCGCCCGCGCCATCCGCGGCGCTCACGTCGCGGCCCTCCTTCAGCGGGATGCGCAGCGTGGAGAAGTAGCCGTCGCTCACCGCGCGGAAGTTCACGGGCTCGCGCGCCTGGGCCTCGTGCCCGGTTTCACCTGGCAGCACCACCGCGCTGAAGCCGTTGCGGTTCCACAGCGGCAGCGTGCTGGCCAGTCCCGCCGCCTGCACCGCCGGCAACGCCCGCACCCGCGCCAGCAGCTCCGCGCTCACCTGCCGCCGTCGGGTGTCATCCCGCCCGTAGGCCTCGCGGGGGAAGGACAGGTCCATCGCGCTGACGCCTCGCGGGTCGAAGCCCGGCGTCACCGCGTGCAGCGCATGGAGCGTGCGCAGCATCAGCCCCGCGCCCACCAGCGGCACGAGCGCCAGCGCGACCTGCGCCACCACCAGCACGGCCCGCGCCCGCATGGGCCCGGTCGCGCCCTTCCCTCCGCGAAGCCCCCCGAGCGCCCCCTTCGCCTCCGCGCGGGAGGCGCGCAGCGCGGGCACCAGGCCGAAGAGGACGCTGGTCGTCAGGGACAGGCCCGCCGCGATGGCGAGCACGTGCGGCTCCAGCCGGAGCTCCTCCGGCGACACGACCTCCACGGGGACGAACACGCGCAGGAGGTCCATGCCCCACAGCGCCAGCAGCAGGCCCACCGCGCCGCCCATCAGGGCCAGCACCGCGCTTTCCACCAGGAACTGCCGCACCAGCTGTCCCCGGTCCGCGCCCAGCGCCGCGCGCACCGCCACCTCGCGCTCCCGGGCACTGGCGCGCGCGAGCAGCAGGTTCGCCACGTTGGCGCACGCCACGCACAGCACCAGCGCCATCACTCCGGCCAGCAGCCACAGCTGCTCGCGCGAGCGCTCCACCACCTGTTCATGCAACGGCACCAGCCGCACCCCGGGGGCTGCTTCATTCCCGCCCATCGTGGCGGCCCAGGCGCGTGAGTGTTCCTCCAGCTCCGCGCGGGCGCGCTCCAGTTGGACACCCGGCCGCAGCCGGCCCACGCCACGCAGGTAGAGCTCCTCCGAAGCCTGCCCCGGGCGCGCGGGTGGCAGGGGCTTCCACAGGTCCACTCCCGGCCAGAAGCGGAACGACGCGGGCAGCACGCCCTGGACGACGTGGGGCGCGCCATCCAGCGTGAGCGTCTGGCCCACCACGTCCGCGCGCCCACCGAAGTGGTTCCTCCAGAAGGCGTGAGACACGAGCACGGCCTGGTCGCGCCCTGGCCCCTGGGACTCCGGTCCGAAGTCCTGTCCACGCTCGGGCCGCACGCCCAGCAGTGACAGCAGGCCCGGGGTCGCGAGCCCCGCGCGCACCCGCTGCGCCGCGCCCGTTCCGGTCAGCGTCTGGTCCATGGCGGTGACGCCCTCGATGGCCTGGAACGCGCCCGGGCGCTCGCGCCACGCCTGGAGGTACGAGTACGCCACACCGCCCCGCTCACGCTGCGGCGTGGATTGGTAGAGGCGCAGCAGCTCCTGGGGTTCGGGGTACGACAGGGGCTTGAGCAGCACCTGGTACACGAGGCTGAAGACCGCGGTGGTGGCTCCGATGGCGAGCGCGAGCGTGGCCACCACGACCGAGGTGAACACGGGCTCGCGGCGCATCCGGCGCAGCGACAGGCGGACGTCTTGGAAGAGCTGGGACATGAGGTCGGTCCGGGGCGGCTGCAACTCTAGCGCCACGGCGGCTCAGCGGCTCCGAGGGCCCGGGGGCGGACGCGCGGTGTCCGCTCGTGGCACGTGGCGTCCCGCAAGCGGACAGCGGCCTTCTTTTCGGAGGGCAGGCGCGGGCGCCGGCGATATGGATCGCCCATGCGAAATGCACTGATGGCGGCATCGTTCCTGGTCCTCGCGGGCTGTTCCCACTCGACGCCCACGGCTCCGGCGTCCTCCCCCCAGGCGCAGGCGGCGTCCGTGTCCGCGCAGGCGCTGGTGGACTCGCCGGACCGCACGGAGGCGGACCGCAAGCTGGACGCGGGCCGGCATCCGGCCGCCATCCTGGAGTTCGTGGGCGTGAAGCCCGGCATGCACGTGGCGGAGCTGATGGCGGGTGGCGGCTACACCACGGAGCTGCTGGCGCGCGCGGTGGGGCCCGAGGGCAAGGTGTACGGCGAGAACCCCCAGGTCGTGCTGGAGAGGTTCGCGGCGACGCCGTGGCAGGAGCGGCTGGCGCGGCCGGTGAACCAACACGTGGTGCGCCTGGACCGCGAGCTGGACGCGCCCTTCCCGCCCGAGCTGAACGGCACGCTGGACGCGGTGGTGAGCCACATCATCTACCACGACACGGGGTGGCTGGGCGTGGACCGGGCGAAGATGAACGCGGCGGTGTTCCAGGCGCTCAAGCCGGGCGGCGTGTACGTCATCCTCGACTCCAGCGCGAAGCCGGGCACGGGCATCACGGAAGGCCAGACGCTGCACCGCATCGACGAGCAGCTGGTACGTGACGAGGTGCAGGCCGCGGGCTTCCAGTTCCAGGAGGAGCGCAACACCTGGCGCAACCCGGAGGACACGCGCGACTGGAGCTCCAGCCCGGGCGCCGCGGGCGAGCGCCGGGGCACGAGCGACCGGTTCGCGCTGAAGTTCGTCAAGCCGTAGGACGGGGACACGCTCATGGCCGTGCGCAAATTCAAGGCGAAGCTCGAAGTGGCCAACGACGTGGGAGGCCGCTTCGTGCGCTGTCCGTTCGACAGCAAGGAGGCCTACGGCGAGGCACGGCCCCCCGTGGTGGGCACCGTCAACGGGCAGCCCTTCCGGAGCCGGTTGATGGTGTACGGCGGCGTCACCTACCTGGGCTTCACCCAGGAGGTGCGCGAGGCCGCGGGCGTCGAGGACGGCGCGATGCTGAGCATCACGCTGGAGCGGGACACGGCACCTCGGGAGATCGAGGTGCCGGAGGACCTCCAGCGCGCGCTGGACGCGGAGCCCGCGCTGCGGGACGTGTTCACGAACCTGGCGTTCACGCACCGCAAGGAGTTCGTGAAGGCACTCACCGAAGCGAAGAAAGAGGAGACCCGCGCCCGCCGCCTCGCGCAGACGCTGGAGAAGCTGCGCGCCAAGGTGGCAAAGTAGCGTCGGAGGCACACAGGCATGGTCCCCAGGTGGCTTCGACTGGAAGAGGAAACGACCCTGTGGCGGGCAGTGCCCATCGGGGCGCTGCTGCTGCTCCTGGTCGCGGTGGTTTCCCTCACCCCGTTTCCCCAAGCGCTGCTGGGTTACAGGCGCAGCCCGCTCGCGGCCGCGGCGGGGCTGTCCTTCGTCCTGGCCATCGCGGCCATCCTGTCGCGGGCACTCAAGCCGAGCCGGCTGCTGTCGGTGCTCTCATGGCTCCTGGCCGTACCGGTGTTCCTCTTGATGCTCCTGGTCGCGGTGGTGGCCATCGGCCCGTTTGCCCTGGCGCTGCTGGATTACCCGCTCGGGATCGTGGCGGGGCTGTTCTTCGCCCTGGCCGTCCTGGAGATCTTGTCACGGGCGTCCAAGCCAAGCCGGCGGTTGTCGGTGCTCGCACTGCTCCTGGCCGCACCGGTGTGCTACTTCTTCTCTGGCACGGCATACCAACTGCGCGGGCTGTACCGGCTTCATGCCGTGGCGGACGAAGCCTGCCGCGCCGCTCGCGAGAATGCCCAGCCGACGTCCGATGACGCCTTCGCGCATGCCGTCCGGCTAGCGAAGCTGTCGCCCTCACAGAGCGCTTCCATGGTGCTGAGCTGCAACAGCCAGTTCGATCGGGTCTACATCACCAATGGCTTCGACCCGGTGTGGGGGATCTCCGACGACGGGGTCCTGCACTGAGCCCCCGATGGAACGCCAGGGGAATGAAGTAGCATCCGCCCCGATGAGTGCTCCCCGTCCAGCGCCTTCCGCCCACGCCCAGTCCCAACAGAAGACACGCCGCCTGGCCTGTGGTGCGTCGGCCCTGCTCTTCGTGCTCGCGTGTGCGACGCCCGCGATGACGGTGTTCAACACGAACCAGCGCGCCGAGGAACAGATGTGGGGCCTGCCGCTGCTGCTCGTCGGTTGGCTGGGCGTGTTCACCCTGCAGTTCGGCTGGTTCGCGAACCCCCTGCTGTGCCTGGCCTTCGTCCTGCTTCTCGTGGGTGAGGACCGCAAGGCGCTCTGGGTCGGCGTCGCGGCGTGCGTCCTCGGGCTGTCGTCGCTCTCCTGGTACGTGGACCCCATCCCCGCGGATGAAAGCGGCGGGGACCGCTACCTGGAGCTGCTCTACCCCTCCATTGGCTTCATCTTCTGGCTGGGCAGCATGCTGGTGATCCCTCTCACTGCCCATCATCTCGCGCAGCCCGAGGCTCAGGCGTCTTCGTCACCCGAACCGAAGGCCTGACCTCTCACCGCCGTGAGCAGCAGGTCGTACTTGCCACCCAGGAACGTGCGGAAGCCGTGCTGGTGCAGGTAGCGGCGGTAGAAGGACAGGTCCTTCACCAGCAGCGACAGGTCCGGCTCGCGCAGGTTGCGCACGCGCGCGCCGTACACGACCTCTCCGTCGCGGAAGCGTGAGTTGGGGAAGCCCAGCACCAGCGAGGCCTTGGGCTCCAGGTGCTCCTGCACCAGCTTGCGCAAGAGCGCCCGGTCATCCACGCCCGGGCTCTGCAACGTGCCCACCGACACCACCACGTCGAAGCGGCCCAGGTCCGCGGGCAGCGCGTTCAGGTCCGCCTGAATGAACGCATGGCGAGGATCCGGAAACGCCGCGCGTGCCTCCAACAGTGCGCTCGCGCTGTGGTCCACGCCGACGAAGCGGATGCCCTCCAGCTCCGCGAACGCGGCCAGCTCATCGCCCCGGTTGACGCCCAGGTCCAGGAGCCTCGCGCCAGGAGGCAGCGCCAGCCGCCCCACCGCCTCCAGCCAGGGCAGCAGGAAGCCCGCGTCCTCGAACTTCCGCACGCGCGCGAAGTCGGACGCGGCGCCATAGCGCTCCTGCGGCGCCTCCGGCCGAGCCCCGCCTCCTGCGTGCCACGAGGCCTCCGACCCCAGCGGCTCGAACGTGAGCCGCACGTGCGTCGCGTCCACCCCGCGAGGCGTGCGCAGACGGCACGACAGCCCCTCCGCCAGGTCGCACCAACTGCGCAGCGGCCGGTGCACGAGCCCACCCTCCACGCGCTCGCCGGGATAGCGCCCGTGCCCCAGGTCCGGATCCGGCACATCGATGGAAACGGGCCCGGACGGCAGCAACGTCTCCAGATGGCGCAGCACCTGGATCAACGGCTCGGCATGGAAGCGGCGTGGGCTTTCGGCGGAGGGGCGCGACGACATGCGCCGCACCCTACTCCGCGTGGCGACGACCCGGAGGCCATCGTGGACGCGGCCGTCGCGGGCATGGGGCTGGCGTGGCTGCCCTGCTGGCTCACCCAGGACGCCGTGCGCGACAAGAAGCGGCTGGATGCCCGGCTCCGTCAAGTGACGGAAGGCGACGCGGAGGCCCGCCGCGCCTGGACCTGCTCCCACACGAACGCGATGACCAGGAACCCGCCGCCCACCGCGCACACGCCCCGCCAGCCCGCGTGGTCCCACGAGATGGCGGAGAGCGCGGAACCGCAGGCTCCGCCCACGAAGTAGAACATCTTGTAGAGCGTGTTGAGGCGCGTCTGCGCGGTCGGGTGCAGGCGGTACAGCTCCGTCTGGTTGGACACCGTGGCGGCCTGCGCCCCCAGGTCCAGCAGCACCACGCCCGCGATGAGCCCGGCCCACAGCGTGCCGAAGAGTGCGAACACCCCGAAGGCCGCCAGCATCGTGACGATGCACGCACGGACGATGCGCCGCGCGCCAATGCGCTGCGCGTGCCGCCCCGTGACGTTCGCGGCGAGCGCCCCCACCGTCCCGATGAGCCCGAACATGCCCGCGGTGCCCGGCCCCTGGTGGTACGCGTCACTGCTCAGGAAGAACGCCAGCGACGCCCAGAACGCGGAGAGCGCCGCGTACATCAGGGCGCCCGTGAGCGCGATGGCCCGCAGCCCCGGCACGTCCCGCTGCAGCGTCCACAGCGACTGAAGGAGGCGCGGATACGTCAGCCGCGTCGAGGACTCGTAGCGAGGCAGTCCTAGCCGCAGCGTCATCGCCAGCCCCACCATCGTCGCGCCGGCCGCGAAGTACACCCCGCGCCAGCCCAGGTGCGTCGCCACGAAGCCGCTGATCGTGCGGGAGATGAGCACGCCCACCAGCGCGGCGCTGAGCACCACGCCCAGGTTCCTCCCCCGCTCCTCGGGCGAGCTGAGCGCCGCGACGAAGGGGATGAGGATCTGCACCAGCACGGACGTCAGCCCAATGGCCACGCAGGCAACCAGGAACAGGGGAAACGTGGGCGCCAGGCCCGCCGCGAAGAGCGCCGCCGCCGCGAGCCCCAGCATCGTCACCAGCAGGCCGCGCTTCTCCAGCACGTCACCCAGCGGCGTCAGGAGCACCAATCCGGCCACGTAGCCCAGCTGCGACATCATCGGCACGGAGCCCACGGCGGAGGCGGAGAGGCCAAAGGTCCGCGCGATGACGCCCAGGAGCGGCTGGCTGTAATAGACGTTGCCCACCGCGAGCACCGTCGCCGTCGTCATCGTCCACAGCAGCCGGCGGTCCATCGGCGCGGCGTGGGGCATGGCGGTGTGGAGCACGGCGGAGGAGGTCTCCATGCGACATGCCTAGCGCTCCCCCACTCTTACTTCCAATATATCCTGGGTCTGGAATCCAGACCTGGAGCGTATGGACCCTGGAGCTGCGCCACCTGCGGTCCTTCGTCGCGGTCGCGGAGGAGCGCAGCTTCACCCGCGCCGCGAAGCGGCTGCACATCGCCCAACGCGCCGGTGACGAACACAGTCATCGCCTGGCGCAAGGCCGGAAGCTCCCCGGCCCTGCTGCGCTTCGTCGAGTTCGCGCGCGAGTCCTTCGCCGCGAGCTGAGCTCCCCTACGACGCCTCCCCCACCACCGCCCGCCGGATGCCCTTCAGCTTGTCGGGGTTGCGCGTGACGTAGATCGCGACGATGCGGCCCTCTTCAATGGCGAACGCCGTGGTCTGCAGCTGTCCGTCCGGCTCCATCGTGACGTACGCGGGCAGGCCGTCAATGGAGCCCTCGTGCACGAGCTGCGCCGAGCCCACGGCCGGCACGCGCCGCACGCCTTCAAAGAAGCGCAGCAGCTTCTCCCGGCCATAGATGGGATTGAGGACCGCCTTCGCCTTGCCGCCGCCGTCGGCGTACATGATGGCGTCCTGCGCAAGCAGCGCCTGGAGCGCCTGCGTGTCGCCGCTCCGGGACGCCGCATGGAACGCCGAGGCCAACTCGTGGCCCTTCGCCTCCGTCACGGGGAAGCGGGGCCGGGCCTCCTGCACATGGGCCCGCGCCCGGCTGGCGAGCTGGCGGCAGGCCGCCGGTTCGCGGTCGAGGGCCTTCGCCACCTGCTCGAAGTCCATGCCGAACACGTCGTGCAGGAGGAACGCGGCGCGCTCCAGCGGAGACAGGCGCTCCAGGGCCATCATCAGGGTCAGCGTCAAGTCGTCGCCCTCCACTGTCTCGATGATGGGCTCTGGGAGCCAGGTCCCCACGTACTCCTCGCGCCGGACGCGCGCGGACTTCAGGACGTCCAGGCACAGGCGCGTCACCGTGCGGACGAGCACGGCCTCGGCGTCCCGCACGGCCTCGCGGTCCGTCTGGTGCCAACGCAGATATGCTTCCTGCACCACGTCCTCCGCCTCCGCGACGATGCCCAGCATCCGGTAGGCGATGCGGAGCAGCCGGGGGCGGAGCGGGTCGAAGACGTCCGCGGGGTTCGGATCAGGCGGCTTCACTGCGAGCGGTCACCGGGTGGATGGACCGGAAGCCAATGGCGAACCGGTTCCAGGAGTTGATGACACCAATCATGAGGGTCAACTTCACGATCTCCTCTTCGGTGAAGTGCGGCTTGAGCGCAGCGTAGTCCTCATCTGGGGCGTGCGTCTGGGAAACGAGCGTCAGGGCCTCGGTCCAGCCCAGGGCCGCGCGCTCGCGGTCGGTGTACAGCGGCGACTCGCGCCAGCCGTCCAGCAGGTAGATGCGCTCCTCGGTCATCCCCTGGGCACGGGCGTCGCGGGTGTGCATGTGGATGCAGAAGGCGCAGCCGTTGAGCTGGGACGAGCGGATCTTGACCAGCTCGCGGAGGCTGGGCTCCAGGCCCAGGGCCTCCACCTTCTTGCTGAACTCGAGCATGAGGTTGACGGCTTCCGGCGCGACGGCGAAGGGATTCATCCGGGTCTTCATGTGTAACTCCTGGTTCTGGGGGACAACGTTTCAAAAAGCGATTCGAAGCTCAGGCGGCCTCACTGCGAGGGGTCACCGGGTGCACGACCCGGAAGCCGAGGATGATCCGGTTCGCGACGTTGATGACGCTAATCATCAAGGTCAGCTTCACGATCTCCTCGTCGGTGAAGTGCGGCTTGAGGGCGGCGTAGTCCTCGTCGGGCGCGTGCGTCTCCGAGACGAGCGTCAGGGCCTCGGTCCAGCCCAGGGCCGCGCGCTCACGGTCGGTGTACAGCGGCGACTCACGCCAGCCATCCAGCAGGTAGATGCGCTCCTCGGTCTCCCCGTGGGCGCGGGCGTCGCGGCTGTGCAGGTGGATGCAGAAGGCACAGCCGTTGATCTGGGACGAGCGGATCTTGACGAGCTCGCACAGGCTCGTCTCCAGGCCCAGGGACTCCACCTTCTTGCTGAAATCCACCATGAGGCCGAGGGCATCCGGCGCGACCGCGAAGGCATTCATCCGGCTCTTCATGTGCAGGTCCTCGTTCTGGAGGGCGAAGCGCCCTTCCATCCCCAGGACGACGCAGCCGGTGCCGCGTGTGACATGGCCATTTAAAATGCCTAGAAAGGCCCCAGGAGGCGCCCCTGGATGAAGACCGTGACCGATGTGGAGACGCTCGAACGCCTGTACGGGGTCCCCGGGAAGTCGTCCGTGCTCAAGGAGGTGGACCACCTCCATCCGGCGTACCGGCCCTTCATCGAACGCTCGCCGTTCATGGTGCTCGCCACGTCCGGTCCGGAAGGGCTGGATGTGTCGCCTCGCGGGGACCCCGCGGGGTTCGTGGTCATCGAGGACGCGCACACGCTGCTGCTGCCCGACCGCCGGGGCAACAACCGCTGCGACTCGCTGCGGAACATCCTGGCGGACCCGCGCATCGCGCTGCTGTTCTTCGTCCCGGGCGTGAACGAGACCCTGCGCGTCAACGGCCGGGCGAGCATCGTCATCGAGCCGTCCATGCTGGAGCGCTTCCCCCACGAGGGGAAGCTGCCACGCTCCGTGCTGCACATCACCGTGGAGACGGTCTACTTCCAGTGCAGCCGTGCTCTGATCCGCTCCGGACTCTGGGATCCAGCCCGGCAGGTCCCCCGCGCCGAATTCCCGAGCCCCGGCTCCATCCTCGAAGCGCTGAGCCCGAGTGACTTCGACGGCGGCGAGTACGACCGCGAGCTGCCAGCCCGGGTGAAGACGACGCTGTACTGAGCCTCAAGCGCCCGCGTCGAACACGGTGGCCTTGCGCACGCGAACCCGGAGCGTCTGCCCGGCGCGCACGCCCTCCAGCGCCGGCCCGATGACGCGAAGGAACGCGTCGCCCACCGGGAAGCGGTACTCCGCCGAGTGCCCCAGGAACAGCCGAGCGGACAGCACCAGCGGCGTCCCGGCCTCCCCCAGCTCCAGGTCCTCCGGACGCACCACCAGCGTCCCCGGCCCGGGCTTCGCCTCCATGGGCAGGTCGAACGAGGTCTCCGTGCCCGCGCAGTGGAAGGCCCCCGAGCGCGCCTCGCCCCGCAGCACGTTCGCGCCTCCGACGAAGCCCGCGACGAACGGCGTCGCCGGTTCCCGGTACAGCCGCTCCGGCGTATCCACCTGTTCAATCACGCCCCGGTTCATCACGGCGATGCGGTCCGACAGGGCCAGCGCCTCGCCCTGATCATGCGTGACGAACACCAGCGTCGTGCCCAGCCGGGCCCGCAGCGCGGCGATCTCCGCGCGCAGCTCCTCGCGCAGGGCCGCGTCCAGGTTCGACAGGGGTTCGTCCAGCAGCAGCACGCGAGGCCCCGCCACCAGCGCCCGCGCGAGCGCCACGCGCTGCAACTGCCCGCCGGACAGCTCGTGCGGCATCCGCGCCGCATAGGCCTCCAGCCGCACCCAGCGCAGGGCTTCACGCACGCGGGAAGCAATCTCCTGGCGAGGCACCTTCCGGAGCCCCAGGGGATAGGCGACGTTCGCCTCGACGCTGCGATGCGGCCAGATGGCGTAGCTCTGGAACACCATGCCCAGGCCGCGCTTCTCGGGAGGAACGCGCACGCCGGGCCCGGCGACCACTTCATCCCCCAGGCGGATGACGCCCGCATCCGGATGTTCCAATCCCGCGAGCATCCGCAGCGTGGTCGTCTTCCCGCATCCAGAAGGGCCCAGCAGGGACACCAGCTCGCCCTGCCCCACTTGCAGGCTCAAGCCGCGCACCACGGGAGTCCCGCCGTACGCCTTGACCAGGTCCTCCAGGACGATGGCCGCCATCACCGCACCTCCGGTACGCGACGCCGAGCCCACGCCAGCACCGCCTGTCCCGCGACCACCAGCGCCACGAACGCGCAAGCGAGCACGGCCGCGGCGGCCGGGTCCGCATAGCTCTGCAACTCGAACAGCAGCGTGCCCAGCACCTCGGAGCCCGCGGGCACCAGCAGCACGGACAAGGTGATCTCCGTGGCGCACGCGAGGAACGCGAGCACGAACGCCACCGTGAGCGCGGGCCGGAGCAGCGGAAGCGTCGCGTCCACGAACGCCCGCACAGGCCCTGCACCGCCGACGCGAGCAGCCTCCGCGAGCGAAGGATCCACCTGGGCCAGGGCCTCGGAGCTGTTGCGTTCGCCGAGCGCCAGGTACTTCCCCACGTAGCCCACGAGCATCAGCCATGGCGTGTGCGCCAGGGCCAGCACGAACGCGAAGCGGTCCAGCACCACCAGCCGCCAGTCCCGAGAGAATGCCACCAGCAGCGCGAGCGCCAGCACCGTGCCCGGCACCGCGAAGGGCCACACCGCCATGGCCTCGACGCCCGCGCCGCCGCGACGGAAGGCCCGACGAAGCAATGCAGCTGAAAGGCCCAGCCCCACGACCAGGAGGCCCGCCCCGGCCGCGAGCAACACACTGCGCCCCGTGGCCCGGAGCGTGCGTGCATCCCAAAGCACCCCGGACCAGTGCGACAGCGTCAGCGCGTCCCACGACAGCGCCGCGCCGAAGCTGCGTTGCAGCGAAGTGAGCAGGATGGCCGCCAGGGGCAGGACCACCAGCACCCCACCCACGAGGCCCACACCGGCGAGCGCGACGGTCCGCCACGCCCCCAACGCAAGGACGCGAGGAGACACGCCCTTGCCCGCGCTCAACCGCACCCGTCCGCTCCTGCCCAGCACCCAGGTCAGGCCCAGCGCCAGCGGCGTCACCAGCAGGAGGAACGACGCGAGCACCGACGCCCGCGGCAATCCCTCCTCGCTGCCCAGCAGCACCAGTTCATAGATGCGGGTGGTGAGCACACGGGTGGGCGGCGACGCCGACACGCCCAGCAGGTACGGTACGCCGAAGGACGACGCAGCCATGAGGAACACCATCACCGCGCCAGACAACAGCGCGGGCATCACCAGGGGCACGGTGGTGTTCAGCACGGCGCGAAGTGGAGAAGCGCCACAGACGCGAGCCGCTTCTTCCAGAGCCGGGTCCACGCGCCGCAGCGCCGCGGCCCCGGCGAGCAGCACCAGCGGCAGGCCCGAAAGTCCCTCCACGAACGCGATGCCCGCCGCGCCATAGAGGTCGAACACGTCCGCGCCCAGCATGCGGTTCAGGTAGCCAGCGCGAGGGCTCGCGAGCGACAGCCACCCCATGCCCCAGATGAACGCGGGGATGGCCGACGGCAGCGTGAACAGCACGGTGAACGCGCCACGCAGGGGCAGGTCCGTGCGGAACAGGAGCAGGGCCAGGGGAGCCCCCAGGCACAGCGCCCACGCCGTCGCGCCCAGTGAGATGCCTAGAGTGTTCACCAAGGCCCCGGACTCCGCCGACAGCACCGAACCCAATCCGCCCGTCGCCGCCCCCACGCCCCGAACCAGGAGCGCCACGACCGGAACCACCGCGAAGAGCAGCAGCGGCACGAGCCACAAGGCCAACGCAACCCACCGGCCCCTCATCGCGCGCCCCCATCAAGGCTCAAGCGCTGTGCCAGTCCCTCGAACAGGCCGCCAATCCAAACGGATGAGAAAGGGAGAAGCTCGTCGAAGCGCCCCGGCGGCGGAGCACCCCAAAAACCTGTCCGGCAGTCGGACAACTCGGCACCACCGCACGAACCAGTCCGACGGTCCGACAAGCCGGCGCCCCCACGGAAACCTGTCCGACAGTCCGACCGGCCAAGGCCAACGGGTGAACCGGCCCGAGCGTCGGACAGGTTGAGGACACGGCAAAAACCTGTCCGACAGCCGAACAGCCTGAGACCACTCGAACCTGTCCGACAGTCGGACAACTTGAGCCCACCGCTCGGTCCTGTCCGACTGTCCGACAACGTGGGGCCACCGCCCGAACCTGTCCGACAGTCGGACAATTTGGGCCCACCGCTCGGTCCTGTCCGACAGTCCGACAGGTTTTGGCCACAGCGGCGGGCCCCCTGAACGGAGGGCTTCCCACTGCCGCTTCTTGTTGGACCGACCTCATCGCAAGCAGCGGCCGGACACCGAACACCCCTCAAACCTGTCCGACTGTCCGACAAGCCTGCGCCACCGTGCGAACCGGTTCGACTGTCCGACAGGTTGGGGCCACCGCTCGGTCCTGTCCGACTGTCCGACAGGTTTGGACCGCTGCGGCGGGCCCCCTGGGCTGATGGGTGCCCGCGGATGATTCGCATGGGACGGGTCGCGTCACACACCAGGGAGGGGGACCCATTGTGCCTTCCGTGCCACGGAAACCGGTCCGACTGTCGGACAGGTTTTGCTCGTGCCGCTCCGGCGGAGGCCCACTCCCTTCCGCCGTGGAGGCGTGCCTGGCTCATCGCGCGAAGGCCCGGCTGAAGGATTCCTTGATGTCACCGCCGTGCAGCAGCCCCTGCTCCAGCAGCTCCGGCGTCCAGGCCTGCGCGCGGCTCAGCAATCCGTCCACGCCGGGCTCGCCACGCGGGCCGATCAGGCGCGGGTCCACCGCGTGCATGTCCCCCTTCTCCACGATGATGCGCTGGCCCTCGGGCGACAGCAGCACGTCCACCAGCGCCTTCGCCGCCACCGGATTGCGCGTCGATGCGAACAGCCCCACCGGTCCCGGGATGACCACCGCGCCGTCCTCGGGCCAGATGACCTCGATGGGGCTGCCCTTCGCCTTCGCCGTCAGCGCGTTCTCCAGCAGCAGCACGCCCGCGTCCACCTCGCCGCTCTCCACCTTCTGGAGCACCGCCGCGTTGCCACCCGCCGCCACCGCGCCCTTGTCGCGCAGCCCCGCGAAGTACGCATCCCCACTCCGCGCGTGCAGGAACACCGCCCACGTGAACGCGGTGCCCGACGTGAGTGGATCCCCGATGGCCACCCGTCCCTTCCAACTTCCATCCACCAGCGCGGCGAATGACCTCGGCGCCTCGCCCGCGCCCACGCGGTGCACCAGCACCATGGTGGACAGCCGCACCGCCGCGTACCTCGCGTCCAGGTCCAGCAGCGTTCTTGGGATGCGCAGCGCGTTCACGGACGCGTAGCGCAGGAACGCGCCTTCCCGCGCCAGCCGCTCGTAGAGGAATGGATCCGACGTCATCAGCACGTCCGCTCGCACCGCGCCCGCGGCCCGCTCCGCCTCCAGCCGGCTGGCCACCTTCTCGCTGCCCGCCTGGTACCAGTGCACCTGCACGCCGGGCAGCCGCTCCTTGAGCAAGGGCTCCAGCGCATCCAGCACGTGCCGGTACATCGACGTGTAGACCCACACCTCGCCGGATGGGGTCTCCGCCTGCGCCACGGCGGCGCCTCCCGACGGCGCGGCGGATTCGATGCGGCACGCGGCCAGGAGGATCAGCGCGAGGAGCGGCCCCACGCGCCGCACAAGGAGGGGGATGCGCATGCGGGTGTCGATTATGCGGCACACGCCCGCTCTGCACACCTGGTCCGCAGCGGTGGCTCCTGCACATTCGGCCCTCGCGCCCGTTGTCCCGGGCGGTCCGCGGTCCCAACGTCGGACGCCCAGACGCCGCCTGCCCTCTGGAAGGACGCCCGCGCATGACCCGGAAGGAATTCCTCGCCGCGACGCTGTCGCTGATGGTTGCCCCTCCCGTGCTCGGGGCTTCGCCCAGGAAGGCGAAGAACGCGCCCGCCGTGCCCCGCCGCAAGCTGGGCCGCACCGGCCAGGAGGTGTCGTGCATCGGGCTCGGGGGCTTCCACATCGGCAAGCAGGAGGAGGAGTCGGAGAGCATCGCGCTCATCCGCGGCGCGCTGGACCAGGGCATCAACTTCCTGGACAACTGCTGGGACTACAACGACGGCAAGAGCGAGGAGCGCATGGGCAAGGCGCTGCGCGACGGCTACCGCGCCAAGGCCTTCCTGATGACGAAGATCGACGGCCGCGACAAGAAGACCGCCGCGAAGCAGATCGACGAATCCCTCCAGCGACTCCAGACGGACCACCTGGACCTGCTCCAGCTCCACGAAGTCATCCGCGACAACGACCCCGACCGCGCCTTCGCCGAAGGCGGCGCCATCGAGGCGATGAAGGACGCACAGAAGGCCGGCAAGGCGCGCTTCCTGGGCTTCACCGGCCACAAGTCCCCGGACATCCACCTGAAGATGCTGGAGACGGCGAAGAAGCACGGCTTCCGCTTCGACACCGTGCAGCTGCCCCTCAACGTGATGGACGCCCACTTCAACAGCTTCGAGAAGCGCGTGCTGCCCGTGCTCGTGAAGGAGGGCATCGGGGTGCTCGCCATGAAGTCCATGGGCGACCCGTTCATCCTCGACAGCAAGACCGTCACCGCGCCCGAGTGCCTCCGCTACAACCTGTCCCTGCCCGTCAGCGTCGTCATCACCGGCATCGATTCACAAGAGCGGCTGCGGCAGGCGCTGACCGCCGCGCGCACCTTCAAGCCCCTGAACGAGAAGGAAGTCCACGCCCTGCTCGCCAGGACGAAGGACGCGGCCCAGGACGGCGCCTACGAGAAGTACAAGACGAGCCACCACTTCGACGGAACCGTCCAGAATCCCCAGTGGCTCGGCTGAGGCGCTTCCAGAGTTCCTGGCAATACACGTTAAAACAGGTAAAATCGAATGCTCCCCCAACCCCGGAGCATTCATGCACCGCCCCTTTCGCGCAGGCCTTGTGGCCGCAGGACTCCTGACCACCCTCTCCGGCTGTTCTCCCGAGCCGGAAGTCACCGCCCCCGTGGAGGCGGAGGGCTACGGCCAGACGCAGCAGGGCGAGCGCTCGTACGACCCGGGCGCGGGGTGGTCGCTGTCATGGCAGGACGACTTCACGGGCACGGCGCTGAACACGGGCGCGTGGAACGTGCTGACGAGCAACTGGGATCCGGTGACCAACAACTGCAACTTCGGCACGGGTGAGCTGGAGTTCCCGCGCGCGCAGAACGTGGCGGTGGCCAACGGCAAGCTGATCATCTCGGCGGAGCGCACGGCGGACAACCCCACGGACTCGCGCTGCGCGGGACAGTACCGGTCTTTCTATTCCGGCCGCATCCACACCAAGGGCAAGGTGGAGGGGCGCTACGGGAAGATCGTCGCGAGCATCAAGGTTCCGCCGGGCTACGGCATGTGGCCGGCGTTCTGGACGCTGGGCTCGAACGTCCAGAGCGCGGGCTGGCCGGCCGCGGGGGAGATCGACATCCTGGAGTGGAAGTCCACGGAGCCCACGTGGATGAAGTCGGCGCTGCACTGGCACAACGGCGGCAACGCGGACTGGGGCACGGGCGCGAGCCGTGGCGTGGACCTCTCCCAGGACTTCCACACGTATGAAGTGGAGTGGACGGCGAACACCATCGTGTTCCGCCTGGACAAGGACTTCGTGTCCACGGCGACGTTCAATCACAACGAGTCGGAGTTCCAGCAGAACCACTACCTCATCCTGAACCTGGCGCTGGGAGGCGTCTGGTACGGGAACCCGGCGCCGGCCTCCATCGACCTGGCCTGGGGCGCGAAGAAGACGATGGAGGTGGAGTGGGTGCGCTGGTACCAGCCGGGCGGATCGCAGTCGCTGGGGCTCACCAACGCGGGCTTCGAGCAGGGCATGACGGGCTGGACCACGTGGAGCCCGAACGGCACGGGAGCGGCGGCGTTCTCGGAGACGTACAACGGCGGGCACTCGGGCAGCTTCCACCTGACGCACTGGACGTCCGCGGCGCCGTATGAAGCATGGACGTACCAGACGAAGTCCGGCCTGGCGTCCGGCAACTACAAGCTGCGCGCGTGGTTCCGCAAGGGAGGCACGTTCGACTTCGCGCGCTTCCAGGTGAAGAACTGCGGCACCTGCTCGCCGGCCATCACCAACCTGGGCACCTACGGCAACTACACGCTGCTGGAGACGCCCGCCATCAACGTCACCAACGGCTACCTGGAGTTCGGCCTGCACAGCAAGTCGCCGGCCCACAACGGCGCCAACTTCATCCACATGGATGACGTGGAGCTGATCAAGCTGTAGGCCCCGGCTGTCTTCACGCGCGCGCCGGAAGCAGACACCGGCGCGCGCGGTGGCGCTACGACTACGGCACCAGCACGAAGTCGTCCACGTACAGCGTGCCCTGATCCGAACCCGACTCGTCCATCACGTAGAAGTCATCCACCGTGCCGGACGTCGCGCCCAGGGCGCTGAGCGGAATGGAGACCTTCTGCCAGGTCCCCGCGGCGATGGGGTGCCCCAGCGCCGTCTCCAGGCTCATACTGCCCAGCGGCGTGCCGCCGTTGTAGAGCGCCAGCCGCACCTGCTGCCCGCCCGTCGTGCCTCCGTGCACCCAGAGGTCCACGGACTGGTACTGCGACAGGTCCAGCCCCGGGTGGTGGAACATCAGCGCCTCCCAATAGTCCGGCTCGAAGCCGATCGCCGTGGAGCCGGAGTGCACCGTGACGGACTGGTCCAGGTCGTGCGTCGCCCAGCTCCAGTCCTGGAAGCCGCTGCCCATCGCGTCGTCATAGACGACCGTGCCCACCGACGGCGGCGCCTCCGTGAGGCCGTCCGTCAGCGCGAGCCCCTGCTCCACCGTCACCGCGCGGATGCCCGTGGACTGCACGTAGTTGAGGATGTTGGTGAAGTTGGTCGTCTTGTACTGCGTCTCGCGCGTGGGCGTGCCGCTGGTGAACTCGTGGAAGAGGATGATGAGCCAGCTCTTCTCCGCGATGGCCTGGTTGATCCACCCCTTCACCTGCGCCACCGTCACCGCGCTCGACACGTCGTTGGCGCGCAGTTCGTAGATGACCGTGTCCTTGAAGTTGCGGCCCGCGTTGATGGTGCGGTGGCTGGCGTACTCCGCCTTCAGCGCCGTCATCACCGTCGCGTTGTACGCGCCGTAGGGTGACGCGAAGTTCTTGCCGCACGTCGCCCCCACGTTCGTCTCCAGCCACGCGCGCGAGTCATGCAGCTCCGACGTCAGCTGCGCGGACGTCAGCGTGGGCAGGTCCGCGTGCGTGCGCGTGTGGCTGGCGATCTCATTGCCCTCCGCCTTGAGCGTCTGCACCTGCGCGAGGCTCATGTAGCCGCCCCACCCCTGCGCCACCGCGTCGGTGACCAGGTAGTACGTCGCGGGGATGTTGCGCGACTTCAGCGCCGGCCGCGCCAGCGTGTACTGCGTGCTCCAGCCGTCATCCAACGTGATGGAGATCATCCCTTCCGCGAACGGCGACGCCGCAAGGGCCGGGGAAGTGCAAAGCAGCGCCGCGGCGCAGAGCGCGCGGGACGTCCAATTCATCCAGGTCATGTCCGGGTATTCCCTCTGTGAAGAGTTCCCAGGATAAGCGAAACCCAGACACCGCTTCCCGGACACCCGTCCGTGACGCGCGTGCTAGAAGTCGGCCCGCCCATGAGTCTCTTCCGCCTCCCCTCCCTGCTGTGCGTGGTGCTCGCGCTCGCGGCGGGCTGCCAGCGTCCCGCGTCCCCCGCTCCGGAGGCCCAGGCGCGGCGGATCGTCTCGCTGTCGCCCTCCGTCACGGAGACGCTGTTCGCCCTGGGCGCGGGCGCGGAGCTCGTGGGCGTGTCCGACTACACCGCCCTGCCCCCGGGCACGCCCGCCCTGCCGAAGGTGGGCACCACGTTCGCGCCGAACTTCGAGGCCATCGCGAAGCTCAAGCCCACGCTGCTCGTGGATCAACAGGTGAAGCAGGCCCCCGCGGAGTCGCTCTCCGCGCTCGCGCCGCTGAAGGTGCTGCCGTGGACTTCGCTCCAGGAGGTCGTCGACAGCGTGAAGGAGCTGGGCCGGCTGAGCGGCCGCGAGTCCCAGGCCGCCGCGCTCGCGGAGCGGCTGAACCAGACGCTGTCGCGCCCCGCGCCGAAGGGCGCCCCCCGCGTGTTGCTGGTGCTGGGCGACACGGCGGGAACGCTGTCGGAGGTCTGGTACATGAAGCACGCGTCGCTGCACGGCGCGGCGCTGGAGGCGGCGGGGGCTCGCAACGCCGTCGCGGAGGACGTCACGGGGCCTCCCAACCTGTCGCTGGAGGGCGTCATCGCGCTGGATCCGGACGCGGTGCTGGTGCTGCTCAGCGTGCCGGCCCTGGATGCCGCGAAGCAGGCGCAGCTGCTGGCCCAGTGGAAGCAGCTCACCGGCCTGCGCGCGGCGCGGGAGGACCGGGTGCGGCTGGTCATCGGGCCCGACGTGCAGTCCACCGGGCCCGCCATCCTCGACGTCGTCGAGCGGCTCCGCGCCGCCCTGGGCACCCTGCCCTCCGCGCGATGACGGCCGGACTGACGCTGGACGCGGTGACGGTGCGGGCGCGGGGGCGGACGCTGCTGGACAGCGTGTCCCTGCGCGTGGCCCCCGGAGACTTCGTGGCCATCGTCGGGCCCAACGGCGCGGGCAAGTCCACGCTCCTGCGCGTGGCGCTGGGCCTGCTGCGTCCGGACGCCGGGCATGTGTTCGTGGACGGGCAGGACGTGTCGGGCCTCGCCCCCCGGGAGCGCGCGGCGCGGCTCGCGTGGCTGCCCCAGCGGCTGGAGGCGGCGGAGCCCATCACCGCGCTGGAGCAGGTCGTCTCCGCGCGCTACCGCTTCCCCGAATCCCGCCGGGCCTCCGAGGCGGCGGCGCACCAGGCGCTGGCGGAAGCAGGCGCCCAGTCCTTCGCCCTGCGCCCCATCACGGAGCTGTCCGGCGGCGAGCGGCAGCGCGTGGCGGTCGCGGGGCTGCTCGCGCAGGAGACCCCGCTGGTGCTGCTGGACGAGCCCGCCAACTTCCTGGACCCCGCGCAGCAGTTGGAGCTGTACACGCGCATGGGCCACCTCTGGCGCGCGGGACGCGGCATCCTCTGCGTCACCCACGACGTCAACGTGCTGTCGCACGCCCACGCGCCGGGCACGCGCGCGCCCCGCGTCGTGGGCGTGTCCCAGGGCCGCGTCGCCTTCGATAGAAACCTCGACGCCCCCGACCTGGGCGAACAGCTGGGCGAGCTGTTCGGCGTGCGCATGCACGCGATGTCCGTGGAGGGCCACCGCGTCTTCGTGGGCCTGCCCCGGAGCGGAGGTGCTCCGTGAAGGTGAAGGCCTGGCTCCTCGTGGCGGTCTGCGTGGCCGCGTGCGCGGTGGCGCCGTTCATCGGCCCGGGGCTCACCCCGGACTCGGCGGACTTCGTCTTCTGGCAGCTGCGCGTGCCCCGCACGCTGATGGCCATGCTGGTGGGCGGCACGCTGTCGCTGGTGGGCGCGGTGTACCAGTCCCTCTTCGCGAACCCGCTCGCCGCGCCCAGCACCGTGGGCACCACCGCGGGGGCGACCCTGGGCGCGCTGGTGGCCATCATCCTGGGGGCGCAGCTGGCGTCGGACTGGCTGCCGGTCATCACCGCCGCGGCCTTCCTGGGGGCGCTCGGCGTCAGCCTGGTGGTGGCCGCCATCGCCGCGGGCCGCCGCGTGCGGATGAACGACGTGGTGCTCGCCGGCATCGCCTGCTCCATGGCGGCGAGCGCCATCGCCACCGGCCTGCAGTTCACCGCGGACTCCGCCGAGCTGATGGCCGCCATGCGCTGGTCGCTCGGCCACCTGCCGCAGGTGGGCTACTCGGGCGTGCGGCTGCTCACCCCGTTCGCGGCCGTCACCGTCGTGGGGCTGCTCGCCCTCACCCGCGCGCTGGAGGTCTTCATCGCCGGCGAGGAGCACGCCGAGTCCCAGGGCGTCCCCGTCCGCCGCGTGCGCACGGTGGCCATCGGCCTGGGGGCGCTGGGGGTCGCCGCCTGCGTCGCGTGGTGCGGCCCCATCGCCTTCGTGGAGCTCATCGTCCCGCACCTGGTGCGCCGGACGCTCGGTGTGAGTCGCCGGGTGCTGCTGCCCGGGTCCGTGGTGGTGGGGGCCGCGTTCCTCGCGTTGTGCGATGCGTCGGTACGGCTGATCCTCCCCGGGCGTGAATTGCCCGTGGGAGTGGTGACGGCCGCCCTGGGCGCGCCCCTGCTCGTCTCCCTGCTCGCGCGCGCGCGCTCCTGAAGCGCCCTGCCGGTCCCGGCCTTCAGGACGGGGGGGACACGAGGCGAGTTCGGGTATATTCCGCGCCGCGTGGGGCGCCCGGCTGGGACGTGCCCCCTGGAACTTCACGAAAGGCTTTAGGCATGAAGCGGCTGGGTAGCGTGGGTTTGATGCTGGGTGTGCTGACCCTGGGCGGTTCCTTCGGCTGCGCCGATGAGAAGGAAGAGAAGGCCAAGGAGCACCGGGTCAAGGGCACCAACTTCCTCGCCGACAAGAACTACGCGGAGGCGGTGAAGGAGTACGAGGAGTCGCTGAAGATCGACCCGACCCAGGAGAAGGTCTGGGAGAAGAAGGCCTTCGCGCACATGCAGGCGGGCCAGACGGAAGAGGCCGCGCAGGCCGCGCTGAAGCTGGTGGACTTCGCGAAGACGCCCGCTGACAAGGCCGACGTCTACCGCAACGTCGCGGCGATGTACGCGAAGAACGGCCCGCTGGACAAGGCGAAGCAGTATTTCGAGGAGTGCCTGAAGATCAACCCGAAGGACACCGACGCGCTCGGCTGGATCGCGGAGGTGCACTCGCAGCGCGGGGGCGCCCGCTCCATGTCCGCGCCCGCGATCCCCGCGGAGCTGGAGCTCGCGCTGAAGACGTATGATCAGGTCATCGCCATCAACCCGGACCTGCCCAACCCGTACCTGAACAAGCGCGTCGTGATGTTCAAGTACATCGAGCACGAGAAGGCGCTGCAGCAGGCCGCCGAGCAGGAGGCCATCGAGGCCGCCACGCCGCCCAAGCCGGAGAAGGGCAAGAAGGCCGTGGTGGATCCGGCCGCCGCGGAGCGCGTCGCCGCCGCCAAGGCCAGCGCCGCCGCGCACGCCAAGCGCATCGAGGAGCTGACGGCCCAGGCCAACGAGGCGACCAAGCAGTTCGGCGAGGCGACCAAGCGCGCCAAGGCCGCGCAGGCCTCCGGCGCCACCAAGTAGTCCGGGTGGAGGGGACGGGGCCTAACGCCGGCCTCGTCCTCCCCCGAAGAGGGCCAGCAGGACGCCGCCCACCAGCGCGGCGCCGCCGCCCGCGACGTAGAGCGTGGTCTGCTCGGTGTTGCGTCCGGTGATGAGCTCCGTGGCGCGCTCCGTGAGCGAGTCCCGCGCCTTGAGCCCGGTGAACAGCAGCACTCCGCCCGCCACCGCGAGCATCAACCCCACGATTCGCACAGCACCCACACGGCCTCCTTGAGTGGAACAGCGGCGCGGCCGGAAAGCCCCGGCCCCGCGTTCAGCGCTTGCGCTTGCCCGGGGCGCCCCGCCCCGGCTTCTTGCCCGCGCCCTTCGAGCCGCCGGCCTTCTTCGGCGCGGACTTCTTCGAGGCCTTCGCCTTCGCGCTCGCGCCAGAGGCCGCCTTGCGGACCTTCTTGGACGCGCCCGCGCGGCCGGGCGCCGCCCCCGAGGGGAGCTGGCCCCGCTGCGCGGCCAGCGCGCGGATCCGGTCGAAGCCCGGGTGCGGCGAAGCGGCAGGGGCGTTGTCGTCGGAGTCGAACGAAGGCGGAGTGAAGGCCTCGCGAGGCTCCTGGGCCTCGGGCGTGGTGCCGGCCTCGCCGCCTGCCTCGACAGCGGGGAGCGAGGGACGGATGACCTTGCGCTTGCCCTTGGCCGGGGACGCGGGCTCCGCCTTCGGCGCGGGGGCCTCTTCCGTGCGGGAACGCAGGAAGCGGGAGCCAGCACGAGCGGGCGCGGCCTCTTCTCGGCGCCCTTCCCGGCTGAACCGTCCTCGCGGACGCGGCGCGGCCGGCGCTTCTCCCAGGACCTCGTCGCCGTACCCGGAGACCGTCGCGGCCTCCACGGTGGCGGCGTCCTCGGGCGTGGGCGGCTCCCACGCCTTCTTCACGCCGAACGGCGTGTCCTCCGCCTCCGCGAGCGACCGCCACTGCTCCGCGTCAGCGTCCCCCGCGGGCTTGCGCGACGGCGTGCGGCCCGTCTTCGCGGCCTCGCGCTCGTTGCGTCCGGGCCTGCCACCCTTGTGACGGCCCGGCGCTTCGTTCACGTACTCGCGGCGGCGCGCTTGCGGACGTGCGCCGCCGGTGCTCGGGAGCGGGGCCTCGTCCTTGAACTGGAGCGCCTCGAAGTCGATCTTCCGGGCCGTCGTATTCGCGGACAGCAGCCGCACGCGCAGCTTCTGCCCCACGCGCACGCGCCGGCCATTCGGATACACGAGCGAGTGCGTCCGCTTGTCCAGCTTGGAGCCCGGCCCCAGCGACTCGCCCTTCACCAGGCCCTCGACGTGGACCTCGTCCAGCTCCACGAAGAAGCCGAACTCGGCGATGCCCGCCACGGTCGCGTCGAACTCCTCGCCCACGCGGTCCTTCATCATCAGGGCCGCGTAGAACGCCACCACCTCGCGCTCCACCGTCATGGCCGCGCGCTCGCGCTCCGAGCACTGCTGCGCCATGCCCTCCAGCCGCTCCTCCTCGCGGTCCAGCTGCGCGTCCGAGGGCTTCTTGCCCTTGCGCGCCCACACCGCCTTCAGGACGCGGTGCACCAGCAGGTCGGGATAGCGCCGGATGGGCGACGTGAAGTGAAGGTAGTTCTCCGCCGCCAGGCCGTAGTGGCCCACGCGCGTCGCCGTGTACACGGCCTGCATCATGGAGCGCAGCAGCAGCTGGTTCAGCGCCCGCTGCTCCGGGTGTCCCTCCAGCTGCGTGATGAACGCGTCCAGCTCCTTGGACGAAACGCCGTCCTCCACGTCCAGTTGGAAGCCGTACGCCTCCGCCAGCACCGCGAACGCCGCCAGCTTCTGCGGATCCGGCTCGCCGTGGAACCGGTACACCGTGGGCAGGCCCTCGTCCTGGAAGTACGTGGCCACCGCCTCGTTGGCGGCCAGCATGCACTCCTCGATGAGCCGGTGGCTGTCCTTGCGCTCGCGCTTCTCCATGCGCTGCGGCACGCCGTCCTCGCCCAGCACCACCTTGTGCTCGGGCACGTCGAAGTCGATTGCGCCTCGCGCCTTGCGCATGCCCATCAGCGCGCGCGCCAGCGCCATCAACTGCTCGAACTGGGGCTTGAGGAAGTCGCGGTGCGGCACGTCCTTGCCATCCAGGACGTCCTGCACCTCGTTGTACGTGCAGCGCGCCACGCTGCGCATCACCGCCGGGTACAGCTCGTGCGTACGCCGCTGGCCGTGGCGGTCGAACGTCATGTCCGCCACCATGCACAGCCGGTCCTCGTCCGGGCGCAGCGAGCAGATGCCGTTGGACAGCCGCTCCGGCAGCATGGGCAGCACGCGATCCGGCAGGTACACCGACGTCGCGCGGTTGAGCGCCTCCGCGTCCAGCGCGCTGCGCTCCTTCACGTAGTGCGACACGTCCGCGATGGCCACCACCAGCCGCCAGCCGCCGGCCTGGGGCTCCGCGTACACGGCGTCGTCGAAGTCGCGCGCGTCCTCACCGTCGATGGTGATGAGCGGCAGCTTGCGCAGGTCGCGGCGGTGGCCCTCCGTGGCCTCCGCCTCCGTGACCTTCACCGCGAACGCGTCCGCCTCGTCCATCACCTCTGGCGGGAACTCGTCGGAGAAGCCATGCGCGAACGCCGACCCCAGCACCTCCGCGCTCGGGTCGCCCGGCCGTCCCAGCGAACCGGCCACCTCGCCGAACAGCCCCTGCCCCGGCTCCAGCAGGTCCGCGCCCACGCCCAGCCGGACCTTCACCAGGTCGCCGTCGCGAGCCATCTGCGTCGGCGGCACGCGGATGGGCCCCGGCAGGCTCGTGTCCGTGGTCATCACCAGCGAGTGCCGGCCCTGCGCCACGTACGTGCCCACCGCCAGCTCACGCCGCCGGTTGATGACCCGCACCAGCCGGCCCTCGAAGCGGCCCGGACGCCCCGCCACCTCCACGAGGACGCGGTCGTTGTCGAGCGCCCGCTGCGCCTCGCCGGGCGGCAGGAAGATGTTCTCGCCCTCGCCCGACACCGGGTGCACGAAGCCGAAGCCGTCCCGGTGCATGTGGAGGATGCCCTCCACCGCGGGCTGTCCGGAGTCCTCGAAGCGGTCGTCCCGGGAGCCGCGCCGCAGCGAGCGCCGGAAGTCGCCGCCGCCACGGAAGCCCGGACGCTCGTCGCGGAAGCCGCCGCGGCGCTCCTCCCGCCCGCTGCCTGGAGCGGGGCCCCGCTTCTTGAAGGGCGGCGAGGCCGCGTCCTGGCGGGATACGGAGCCGGCCTCGGGTGCGCGGGGCACGCGGGGGCCTTCCAGGCGGAAGCGCTTGCCGTCCTTGACGATGGCGCCCGCGCGCACCAGCTCACGCAGGGCGCGCTTGAGTTCGGTCTGCTGGCCGGGGTTCAGCCCCGCGACGCGAAGGAGCTCCTTCACGCCCAGGGGGTGGTCGGCTTCGGCGAGCAGCTGTCGGATGTGATCTTGGGAGAGGCTCACGGTGGGGATGCGGCAAGGCCGCTGAGGGAACGGGTAAGCCCGAAGGGTGCGGGCGGGAACCCCCCGGCCCCCATTCGCCCTCCCCGGCGGACCTTGCGGTCCAGGGAGGGCCCGTGCGCCCAAGCCGTCAGGGCTTGACGGTGACGTTGATCTTGAAGGAGCGCTCCACCACACCCGGCGTGAACGCCTTGGCGAGGAAGAACTCCACTTCGAAGTTGCCGGGGTTGCGCGGCGTGAAGAAGAACTCGCGGGTGGCCGGGCTGCCGTTGGGGCCCGGCTCGAAGTTGGCCTCGCGCAGACCCACGCGCTTGGCCAGCGTCGGCTCGATGGCCCAGGTGGCGCCGGGCTGCTCCTGCAGGCGCACCGTGAGGCCGTGGTTGAGCTTCACGTCCACGGACGTGGGCACCTCGCCCTCGATGTGGACCAGCTCCATCTCGTCGCGCGACACCGAGCGCGCCTCGGACGGACGCGGCTCCACCGTCTCCGCGGTGATGCGGCCACCCCAGCCGGACGTCTTGTCCACCACGCCCGTCACCTGGAGCGTCTGCCCCACGTGCTTGCGCAGGCTCTTCACCGCCGCCTTGCCCTCGATGGCGAAGGACACCTGCTGGCGCGTGCCGCCGTTGGACACGACGAGCACGAAGTCCTCGCCCATCATCTCCAGGTTGCCCCGGATGCTGGCGAAGCCCTTGATGCCGGCGCCCATGCCCGCGGCGACGGCCATGGAGACCTCGCCGGGCGACAGGTAGCGCAGCTTCGGCTCCGAGTCCGACGGAGGCGGCGCGACCTCTTCCACCTCGGGCTTCTTGGCGGAGTACTTGCGCACCTCCACCACGCCGCTGTGGTTGGTCGTCTTCTTGATGAGGCCGCTCACGGAGACCTTGTGGTCCACGTAGGCCGGCAGCACTTCCTGATCCGGTCCCTGCAACAGGAACGTCAGCTCGCGCTTGTCGCGGCCCACGACGACCAGGTGGGGCAGCTCGCCGCTGAGGACGAGCCGGCCCTTGAGGCTGCCCTCGCCCATCACGCCGCGGCCCTCGCCGGCGGTGAGCAGCTGCTCCATCTCACGCTTCGTGAGCGGCTCGCCCACGGGCGGAAGCTTCGTCGCGCGCGGGCGCGGCTTCTCCACGGCGGGACCGGCGGGGACGAGCGACGGGGTCTTGCCCCCCGCCTTCCCGGCTCCCTTCTTCCCGGCGGGAGCGGCGGGCGCGGTCTTCGCGGCGGACGCGGCCTTGCCGGCCTTCGCGGGAGGCGCCGTGGGAGCAGGGGGAGCGGCCTTGGCCGCCGCCTTCTTGGCGGCCGCGGGGGCCTTCTCCACCTTCTCCGCCACCGCCTTCTTCGCCGCCGCGGCCTTCCCCTTCGCCCCTTCAGCCACCGCCTTGACGACCTTCGTCGCGGCCGTCGCCACCTTCTTCGAGGCGTTCCTGATCAGATCCAGGCGGGCCGCGTTGTCCTTCTTCGCGGCAGGCTTCGCACCGGCTTTTGCAGCGGGAGTCGGCTTCTTCGCCCCGGACTTGGGCTTGGCCATCGACGCTGTCTCCTTGGAAATTTCCCGTGTGCTATCAACGGGTTGGCGGGACGCCCCTGCTGTTGGACGCGAGCCTCGCGAGCACGGTTGCTTGTAACGATGATCAGCTGGGCTGTCAAACTAACACTTGATTTTCCCACGGACTTTGGGTGGGAAAACAGCATGAGTGACGCCCCCGCATTGCTGCCGGTGGAGGAGGCCCGAGCGCGGATCCTCGAGCTGTGCACGCCCCTGGCCACCGAGTGGGTGCCCGGGGACGACGCCCTGGGCCGCGCGCTGGCCGAGGACGTCCTGACCCGCCGCACCCTGCCCCCCTGGGACAACTCCGCCATGGACGGCTACGCGGTCCAGGCCCGGGACCTGGCGGGCCCCCTGCCCGTGCGCCTCGCGGTGGGAGAGACGGTGTTCGCCGGCAGGCGCCCCACCCGGGAGGTCGTCCCCGGCACCTGCGCGCGGATCATGACCGGGGCCCCCCTGCCCCCGGGCGCGGACGCGGTGGTGATGCGCGAGCGCACCCGCCCCGTCCCCACCGCTACCAGCGACGAACCGGACGCCGTGGAAGTCCTGGAGGCCGTGGGGCCGGGGAACTTCATCCGCCCCCGGGGCGAGGACGCGAAGGAAGGCGACGTCCTGCTGCGGCGCGGCACGCCCCTGGGCATCCCGGAGCTGGGGCTCCTGTGGGCGCAGGGCCAGGGCACGGTGCCGGTGCCCCGCCGGCCGCGCGTGGCGGTGCTGTCCACCGGGGACGAGCTGTGCCGCGTGGACGAGCCCCCCGGCGACGGCATCGTGGACATCAACGCCCCCGCCCTGGCCCTGGCGGTGCGGCGCGCGGGCGGCGTGCCCACGCTCCTGGGCATCGCCCGGGACACGCGCCAGGCCGTCCAGGAGGCCCTGGCGCGCACGGAGGGCTTCGACGTGGTGCTCACCAGCGCCGGCGTCTCCGTGGGCGACCACGACTTCGTGAAGGACGCCCTGGAGGCCCTGGGCGTGGAGCAGCGCTTCTGGCGCGTGGCCATCAAGCCCGGCAAGCCGCTGGTGGTGGGCCAGCGGGGCTCCACCCTGTTCATGGGCCTGCCCGGCAACCCCACGTCGTCCCTGGTGACCTTCGAGCTCTTCGTGCGCCCCGCCCTGCGCCGGCTCCTGGGGCACGCGGACGTGGAGCCGCCCCGCGCCGCCGGCCGCCTGGAGGGCAAGCTCACCAAGGCCCCGGGGCTTGCCCACTTCGTGCGCGTCACGGCGACCTGGCGGGCGGGCGAGCTGTGGGCGAAACCCCTGGGGACTCAGACGTCGGGGGCCCTGCGTTCAGCTGCGGCAGCCACACATCTGCTTCACTTCCCCCGAGAAATCAGCAGTTTGACTGATGGCTCCCATGTGGAGCTGCTCCCCCTCTCGTGGGTCGCTTGAGCAACGCAGTCCACGTCCGCCGCATCCAAACAGGCGGGTTTCACCACACCCATCGGGGTGTCACCTTGACTTGCATCCAGGGGGGCGAGAAGTAACGGCCCCTCTCTGGGAGACGACCTACCATGTCCGACACGCGCTCACCCCAGGTCCTGCCGACCCGTAAGCCGACCCAGCACCTGGAGCGGTACTCGGAGGCGGACGTGCCCACGGCCCGCGGGGTGCTGAAGACCATCGTCTTCCGCGACAAGCGGAACGGGAAGGAGCACGTGGCGCTGGTGGTGGGCGAGCCCCAGGGGCTGGAGGGGGTGCCGGTGCGCATCCACTCCGAGTGCCTCACGAGCGAAGTCTTCGGCAGCCTCAAGTGCGACTGCCGCGAGCAGCTGGACCGGGCGCTCGACTTCGTGTCCCAGAACGGGCTGGGCGTGGTGCTCTACCTGCGCCAGGAGGGCCGGGGCATCGGACTGGGCAACAAGATCAAGGCCTACGCCCTGCAGTCCAAGGGGCTGGACACCTACGAGGCCAACCGCCAGCTGGGGTTCGCGGATGACTTGCGCTCCTACGACATCGCTGCGGAAATGCTGCGGTCGTTGGATGTGCGGTCGGTGGACCTGATCACCAACAACCCGCTGAAGATCGCGGGGCTGGTGGAGGAAGGCGTGGCGGTCCGGCGCCGAATCCCTTCCCGGACCGAGCACAATCCGCATAACGTCGACTATTTGAAGACGAAGCGCGAGCGGACGGGGCACCTGATTGAGCTCTTCGCGGAGGACGACGACACGGAAGCCAAGGCCGGCTGAGCGCCCGGCCCGGCGGAGCACCGCGCGCTTCGAGGTGCGCTTCTGGGGGGTGCGCGGTTCCATCCCCGCGCCAGGCCCGGCGACGAAGCGCTACGGCGGCAACACGCCGTGCGTGGAGGTCCGCTGCGGCGACGAGCTGCTCATCTTCGACCTGGGCTCGGGAGCGCGAGGCCTGGGGGATGCGCTGGTGGCGACGCGCAAGCCCGTCAAGGCGTCCATCTTCATCTCGCACTACCACTACGACCACCTGCAGGGCCTGCCGTTCTTCTCGCCGATGTTCTCTCCGGCGAACGACGTGACGCTGTACGGGTCACCTCGGGACGGCAAGTCGCTCAAGCAGATCCTGGCCGGGCAGATGGTGCACCCCTACTTCCCGGTGACGGCGGAGGACGTGTTCCGCACGCGCCTGGCGTACCGGGACGTGGTGGTGGGCGAGGACATCCCGGTGGGCAAGGCCGTCGTGCGCACGCTGGAGCTGAACCACCCCGGCGGCAACGTGGGCTACCGGGTGGACTTCGGCGGGCGCTCGCTGGTGTACGCGACGGACGTGGAGCACGGCACCGACCTGGACGCGAAGCTGTTCGACTTCGCGCGGGGCGCGGACGCGCTCATCTACGACTCCATGTACACGGAGGACGAGTACCGCGGCCGCACGGGCCCTGCCCGCACGGGCTGGGGGCACTCGACGTGGGAGGCGGCGGTGCGCGCGGCGGACGCCAGCGAGGTGAAGCAGCTGGTGCTCTTCCACCACGACCCGGGCCGCGACGACGCGGGCATGGACAAGCTGCTGCGCGAGGTGCGCAAGCACCGCAAGGCCACCATCGCCGCCAAGGAGGCGATGGTCATCCAGCTGTAACGGGCGTCACGGCCCGGGCGCTTCGAGCGCCCGGATCACCGTCTCACGCAGGCCCCGGAAGGGCAGCCGCGTGAGGGCGGTGAGCACGTCCACCCACTCGAAGGCGTCGTGCTCCGGGCCCAGGCGCACCGGGGTGTCCGGCGCGGCGTGCACCGCGAAGCCGTGCTCCTCCACCAGCCTCGGCGGCAGCGCATCCCCCAGCGCGAACGCGTGGCGGTAGGCCAGGTCCACCACGGGGAGCTGGAGGCCCGTCTCCTCCGCGACCTCGCGGCGGGCAGCCTCCACGGGGGACTCGCCCGGCTCCAGGCGCCCCGTCACCGTCTGCCAGAAGCCACCGCGCTCGGGCGTCCGGCGCAGGAGCAGCACTCGCGCCTCCGGCCACCGGCCGTGCACCACGGCGACGCTCACCGTGCGCAGGTCCACCGTGCCGTCCACGCGCCGGGCGTCGAACACGTGGGAGAACTCGCGCGCGAGCACCTCCTCCACGTCCGGGACGGACACGGGGTGGCCCAGCTCTCGCTGCATGGACGTGACGCCCGCCTCGCGGATGCCGCACGGGACGATGAGCTGGAAGTGCTCCAGGTTCGTGTTCACGTTGAGCGCGAAGCCGTGCGTGGTGAGCCAGCGCGACAGGTGCACGCCAATGGCGCCAATCTTCCGCGCGTCCGGCGAGCCCTCCTGCCCCAGCCACACGCCCGGCCACTTGGGGATGGCGCCGGCCGTGAGGCCGAAGGCCGCGAGCGTCTGGATGAGGCCGCGCTCCACGTCGCGCACGTAGCGGCGCACGTCGCGGCGCTCCGGCGGCAGCAGGAGGATGGGGTAGCCCACCACCTGTCCGGGGCCGTGGTAGGTGACGTCGCCGCCGCGGTTGGTGTCGAACACCTCCACGCCCTCCTCCGCGAGGCGCTCGTCCGTGGCGGTGATGTTCTCTCGCTTCGCGGCGCGGCCCAGCGTGAGGACGGGCGGGTGCTCCAAGAGCAGCAGCGCGTCCCCGATGCGCTCCTGGAGGCGGGCCTCGCCGAACAGGTGCATCAGCTTCAGTCCGTCCTCGTACTCCACCCGGCCCAGGCGGAAGACGGTGAGCGTGTTCATGGTGTTCCCTTTCGCCCCCCTCGTGGGTGTTGGGATGGCGCGGCGGGCGTCTGGGCCGCTTCCAGGCTCCAGCTGCCCGCGTAGACGCGCGACAGCAGCGCCTGGAGCTCATGCCCCGCGCGTGGAGAGCGGACCGCTTCGGCGGCGAACGCCCCCAGGACTTCTTCGGACAACGTCACCGCCGGCTGGCGCAGGGCCAGGGTGCGGCGGGCCACCTCGACCAGCTCCGGCACCGTGGGGCGGCGCACCGGGAGCAGCACCTGCACGCGCTCCAGGAGCGACACCGGCACGGTGCCCTGCACGGCTTCGATCATGCCCGCGGTGGTGGGGACGGGCAAGCTGCCGCCCTCCCCTCGCACCCACAGGCCCAGCGATGACACGGCGCCGCGAGCGCTCATCACCACCGCGCGCGCCGGGCGGTTCGCGAGGAACGCGGTCAGCGTGGCTTGGGCCCGGGGCTCCAGGCGGTCCACGTCCTCCACGAGGAGCGGCTCCGTGCCCGGCGTGGACTCCAGCGCGTCCACGGACGCGAGCGCGCCCTGGCCGCGCCGCTGGAGCGACAGGAAGAAGAGGCTCTTGCCGCAGCCCTCCGGGCCCACGAGCAGCAGGCACCGCGCGCCCGCCTGGACCGTGCGCTCCAGCAGGGTCTTCACCTCGTCGTGGCCCACCATCTCCACGACCCCGGCGCGCGGCTCCTCCACCACCGGCTTGCGCACGGGAGACGGATCGACGACGTCGCCCAGCAGGCCCTGGGATTCGCCCAGGCAGCCCTTGCAGATGAACGCGCCCGCCGGGCCCGCCACCAGGTCGCCGACCTCGCCCCGGGGCCGGCAGCAGAATGAACACCATGCGTCCAGGGCCGGGTCCGCGCGGGTGGGCCCCCGCTCGATGATGCGCTTCTCGCGCCGGCGGCCCCGCGCGGGTTCGGCGTGCACGGGCGAGGTGTCCTCGTCCGGCGGGCGCAGGAGTCCTCCGGGAATGACGGTGTCCTCGGCGCCCGAGGCGCGCAGCAGGCCGGTCGCGGGGTCGAGCTCGTCCTCCTCCGGGGGCATGAGCATGCCGCCCGGGACGACGACATCGTCGTCAGAGGCATCGCGCTGGCTCCTCTGGCCGACGGCATGCGTGCGCCCGGACAGGGGCCGTGGCTCCGCCGAGGCGACTCCCTCTTCTGACGGCCGCGAAGCATCGCGATCCTCAGCCGAACGCGGCCCCCCGCCAGAAGCGGTGGCCTCCGGGTCTTCGAGCGAAGCTCGCGGGCCACCTGCATCGATGCCGGCAGTTCCCTCGGGCTCGGTGGCCGTGCGCGTGGCGTGGGGCGCGGAGGCGGTCCCGTCAGGCGGGGTGATGGCCTCGGCCGGGGGCGGCGCACCGATGGCGGCGATCCTTCCAGCGAGCTGGGGCAGGCCGGGCTCGGTGGGCAGCGCCGGGCTGGCGGTCACGGTGGGGTCCCCCAGCGTGTGCACCACGGCGTCCACCTTGTCGTTGAACGCGTCGGAGACGGCGTCGCCCCAGCTCACCGCGCGGTAGGCCGCCGCTTCCTTGTTGCCCGTCATCGCCGCGGTGAAGGCCGGGCTGACGTCCGGGTCGCGGGCCTTCAGCTGGCGCGCCTGCCGCAACAGCTGCGAGGCGCGCGAGGCGTGCCCGGACTTCTGGTACAGCGCGGCGGCCTGCTCCAGACACTCCGCCGCTCGCGCGCGGTCTCCCCGGAGCTCGGCGGTCTGCGCGGCGCGGATCAACTCACGGGGATTGTCGGCCATCGCGGCTGCCCGCCTTCAACGTTGCTGTTCCGGAAGTTCCCCCGCGTCCCGGCCGCCCCCCGGAGCAGGAGCGGTCGGGAGTGCCCCACGACGCGTGTCCTCACGCCATCGCGAGGAACAGCAGGTCCGGCGCTTCCAGGTACTTGATGACCTCGTACACGAAGCTCGCCGCGACATCGCCGTCGATGACGCGGTGGTCGCAGGACAGCGACAGGTTCATCATGTCCCGGACCACGACCTGGTCGTTCTTCACCGCCGGGCGCTTCTTCAGCTTGTGAACGCCCAGGATGCCCACCTCCGGGTGGTTCAGGATGGGCGTGGCGAACAGGCCGCCGCTCTGCCCCAGCGACGTGATGGTGAAGGTGCCGCCCGTCAGCTCCTCCATCTTCAGCTTGCGGTCGCGCGCCGCGGCGCTCAGGCGGGAGATCTCCTTCGCCAGCTCGCCCAGCGTGAGCTGGTCCGCGTTGCGCACCACCGCCACCGTGAGGCCGTCCGGCGTGGCCACCGCGATGCCGATGTTGTACTCGCCGCGCACCACCAGCTCCTGCGTCGACTCGTCGAAGTTCGCGTTGAGGTGCGGGAACTTCTTCATCGCGGCGATGGTCGCCTTCACGATGAACGGCAGGTAGGTCAGCTTCGTGCCGTCACCGGCCGCCGCCAGCTGGCTGTTGAGCCGCGTGCGCAGCGCGACCAGGTCCGTGGCGTCCACCTCCTCCACGAACGCGAAGTGCGGCATCGTGAACTTCGAGCGCACCATCTTCTCCGCGATCTTCTTGCGCAGGCCGCGCAGCGCGATGCGCTCGTCGCCCTTGCCGGAAGCCACCGGACGCGCGGCCTGGGGCGCGGAGGCCGCGACCTCGTTCTTCTTCGGCGCGCCGTTGCCACCCTCCAGCGCCGCCACCACGTCCGCCTTCGTCACGCGGCCCTGGGGACCGGAGCCGGAGATCTCCGCCAGGTCCAGGCCGTGCTCGCGCGCCATGCGGCGCGTGACGGGCGTGGCCAGGACCTTGGAGGCCGAGGCAGAGGCCGCGGGCGCCGCCTCCTGCGCGGGGCTCGAAGCCGGAGCGCCGTGGGACGCCGGGGCACCGTGGGCAGGAGCCTGCGCCGCGGGAGCACCGCCCTCCATCTCCAGCGTCACCAGCAGCTGGTGCACCTTCGCCATGTCGCCCTCACGGCCGTGCGTCTTCATGACGCGGCCGGCGTGGGGGGTGGGCACCGTGACGGTGGCCTTGTCCGTCATCACCTCGCAGAGCACCTGGTCTTCCTTCACCAGGTCGCCCTCCTTGACGTGCCACTTGACGAGCTCGCCCTCCGCCACGCCTTCGCCGAGATCCGGGAGCTTGAATTCGAAAGTCGCCATGAGGGGAAGTGTCTCTCTGGGGTTGGGGAAGGGGTGCTTCTGGTCAGCCGAGTCGCTCGACGCGCTCGCGCTCCATCAGGCCCTTCATGAAGAACTCGGCGGCGCGGTAGCTGGAGCGAACCAGCGGCCCGGAAGCCACGTAGAGGAATCCGAAGGACTCCGCCAGCGCCTTGTAGGCTTCGAACTGCGCGGGCGTCACGAAGCGCTCCACGCGCAGGTGGTACTGCGACGGCTGCAGGTACTGGCCCAGCGTGAGCACGTCCACGCCCACGCCGCGCAGGTCCTTGAACGTGCGCTCCAGCTCCTCGTCCGTCTCGCCCAGGCCCACCATCACGGACGTCTTGGTGTAGACCTTCTCCGGGCGGTTCTTCAGGTACTCCAGCACGCGCAGGGACTGGCGGTACGTCGCGCGGCGGTCACGCACCGTGGGCGTCAGCCGCTCCACCGTCTCCACGTTGTGCGCCACCACGTGCGGCTTCGCCTGCGCCACCGTGGCCAGGTCCTCTTCCTTCCCCTTGAAGTCGGGGATGAGGACCTCCACGAGCGTGCGCGGGCTCTCCTTGCGCAGCTCCCGGATGGCGGACGCGAAGTGGCCGGCGCCGCCGTCCGGACGGTCGTCGCGGTTCACCGACGTGACGACGATGTACTCCAGGTTCATCTCCCGCACCGCCTGCGCCAGATGGATGGGCTCCATCGGGTCCAGCGGCGGGGGCGCCCCCACCTTCACGTGGCAGAAGCGGCACGCGCGCGTGCACACCTCGCCCATCAGCATCACCGTGGCGGTGCCACCGCCCCAGCACTCGGCGATGTTCGGGCAGCGGGCCTCCTCGCACACCGTGGACAGCCCCACCCGCTTCACGATGGCCTTCACCCGCTCATAGCCTTCGCCATGCGGCAGGCGCACCTTCAACCACTCGGGTTTCCGGGTGCTGTCAGAGACCTGTGGGAGGGGAAACCGGTCGGGAGTCGCCATGGGTCGCGGGCCTTCTAGAGGGTGGGTGAAAGCAGGGTCAAGCGTGAAGCCCTAACGCCTCGCGTTAGCGCAGGCCAACCCCGAGGACAACTTCCGGGAGGTGTAACGCGGTGGACAGGGCGCGGCCACGAGAGGGGGGCATGGCCATCCTCCAGCCCATGGCGGCCATCCACCTGGGAACGAGCGGCTATGTCTACAAGCACTGGAAGGGGCTCTTCTATCCGGACGGGCTGCCGGTCCGCCGCTGGCTCCCCTACTACGCGCGCGTGTTCTCCACCGTGGAGCTCAACGCCACGTTCTACCGCCTGCCCACGGAGGCGGCCGTGGACGGCTGGCGTGAGCAGGTGCCGCGCGGCTTCCGCTTCGCGTGCAAGGGCAGCCGCTTCCTCACGCACCTGAAGCGCCTCCAGGAGGTCGGCGAGGGCGTGGCGCTCTTCCACTCACGGGTCTTCCGGCTGGGCAGGCTCCTGGGGCCCATCCTGTGGCAGTTGCCGCCGACCATGACGAAGCCGGACCCCGAGCGGCTGGAGCGCTTCCTCGCCCACCTGCCGGGCAGCGTCCAGCACGTCTTCGAGTTCCGGCACGCGGCCTGGTACCACCCGGAGGTGTTCGCGCTGCTGGACGCGTACGGCGCGGCGGTGTGCGAGCACGACCTCGTGGACGTGCCGGTGCCCCGCCCCACCGGCGGCTTCCGCTACCTGCGCTTCCACGGCGCGCAGGGGCGCTACGAGGGCCGCTATGGACGCCGCGCGCTCCGGCGGGTGGCGGAGGGGCTTGAGGCCTGGCGCGACGCGGGCCGGACGGCGTGGGTGTTCTTCAACAACGATTTGAAGGGCCACGCGCTGCTGGACACGTTCGACCTGGCGGACCTGCTGGGTGAACCGCTGCACCGGCCGGCGCCGTCCGCCGCGACCCAAGACAGCGGCGCCCGGCCCTCACCGTGAGGACCGGACGCCGCCGGGACCGCGTGCCGGGGGATCACTGACCGAGCACCTGCACCTCGATGCGCCGGTTCTGCACGCGGCCCTCGGGAGTGTCGTTGGGGGCGATGGGATTCGCGTCACCCTCGCCGCTGACCTCGATGCGGTCCTGCGGGATGCCTCGGCGCACGAGCGCCCGGCGCACGCTCTCCGCGCGGCTCTCCGACAGCTGACGGTTGGCGTTCGCGTCGCCGGTGGAGTCGGTGAAGCCGTTGATGCGCACGCGCGCGTCGGACTTCTCCTGCATCACATCTCCCAGCTCGCCCACCATGCGCTGGCTGCTCTTGGTGAGCTGCGACGAGCCCGTCTTGAACTCCACGCCCTCCAGCACGAAGCCCTGCTCCGCGCTCGGGCCGTTGAAGGCCTCACGCAGGCTGTTGGGGTCGCTCGCGCGCATCTTCTCCTGGCCCGAGCCGCCGGTGCCCGCATCCTCCGCCTGCTGGGAGCCCGCCGCGCCCGCCGTCTGCTTCTCCACGTCGCCGGAGCCGCCCGTGCCCGCGTCGGCCGCCATGTTGGCGCCCTCACCCGGCTGCGTGCCAGAGCCGCCCGTGCCCTCGTTGCCCACCGTGCCAGCGCCACCGGTCGCGGGCGGGGTCGGCTGAGTGGCCTGCGGCTGGGTCGCGGGAGGCGTCGCGGGCGGGGGTG